>DAITPE010000001.1:0-38756 GCA_036833775.1 Pyrinomonadaceae bacterium
GTTTCAAATGAAGTTTCTTTAACGGTTTCAAATGAAGTTTCTTCGGCTTTTTCCGTTTCCGGTTCTTCGTAAGCGGTCGAAACGGTTTCTTCAAAACTATAAGAAGATTCGACCGGCTGACTGCTCCACGAATATGAATGATCTTCTTCGACCGCCGTTTCAACTTCTTCTTTAACGGGTTCTTCGACCGCCGTTTCTTCGCTGTATGAAGGTGCAAAATGCTCTTCGGTTTTCGCTTCTTGGCTGAATGAAGGCGCGAAATCATCCGAAACTACTTCATATTCAAAGTTATCGGCAGCGGTTTCTTCTTTTACTTCTTCTACGGGTTCTTCGACTGCGGTTTGAACCTGAGCGGAGTCAAATTGTTGAGCCGTTTCGGTCGTTTCAAAATTATACGATGACGAAGGCGATTCATAGCTTTGCGAAAATCCGTATTGATTTTCCGATTCGCTGTATGAAGGCGCGGTTTCGACAGGTTCGTGTGTCGCGGAAGAAGTTTGCGGTGCATCGTATGAATAAGCATCGTGATGCTCTTCGTGATGATCTTCGGCGGGTGCATCTTTCTGCAATTTTCCGCCCGAAGCCGCCAAAAGTTCGACCGTCAATCCGGCAATGCGAACCAATGTTTCCAAAGCTTCGACATTTACGTTGATGCCTTCATTGCCGTAATCAGCATAAAGCACGGCAACACCGCGACCGCGTGCGACAAGCGGCACGGCATACATTCTGTCGGGCTGTCCGAATTCGAGTTTGTTAAGATAAATGGAATCGTCGTGATGCATTCCGAAATTGCTTTCGGCGGTGCTCAGATTTCTCACCGATTCGCCCAAAACCGTGTCTGCGGAGATCGGCAAAAAGACTTCACGAACGGTTTGCTCGTCAGAATGCCCTTCTTTGCCGAAAACACGCCAACCGACGAAATGTTCATTTTTGATGATGAAAAATGCTCCGCGCGGTGTGAATTGAGCAGCGTGGTGAACAAGCGATTTCAAGATCGCCGACTGCGAATCTTTACTGCTGATCTCAATGATCGCGTCCCGCATTTCAGCAAAACTGACTGCCGGAACGGCTTCGGATTCCTTTTCCATCGCTTCCGCTTCCGCAATCGCCGAAGCCGTAATGCGCGCCCCTTCATCTCTCGCTAAACGAAGATGTTCGATGACGGATTCTTTGAACGTATCATCAATTTCTTTGTCGTTTTCGATGCGGGCTGAAAAGTCTTGGAAAACTTCATCCAATTGAGATTTATGTTTCTCAAATTCAGTTTGAAATTTTGACTGAAACTCGGAAACTTCTTGCTTGATCTCAGCAAGAGTATTTTTTAGGTAACTCTCGAATTCAGTCCGCAAACTAAGTTCGAGTTCTTCACTATTCACTTTATTTCTCCTCCATTTAGTTGAAAACACAGCACTTCTAAGGATGTAACGGCTGGCGGTTTGGTGTAGATAATTGAACCCTTTCAGACGAGACAACAATTCCGGTAGAATTGCCGCCGTTAGAATTATGAACAATTTTAAGGCTGTCTGTCAAGAAATACTTTTAAATCAAAGAAATAAAATGTTTTACAAGAACATATCGTCTAAAATCAAACGGCTACGACTTCGATTTCGGGATCAATTTCTTCCTTGATCATATTTTCGATCGCCATTAAAGTTCCGGTCAAAGAACTCGGACAGCTTCCGCACGCGCCTTGATACCTTATTTTCAATTGTTTATTTTCCAATTCCAAAACCTCGACCCAACCCCCGTCGCCTGCCAAATACGGTCTGATGCGGTCGTCCAATAAAACATTTATTTCGGCAATTTTCGGATCGTCGCTGACCGCCGCCGCGATCGCACCGCCGACTGCCGCTGCCGCCGCGTTTCCGTTTTTCGATTGGACGCTTTCAGCCGCCCGAATCGGCACGGCAAGCGCGGGTAAAATCTCGTCCCATTCCGCATCATCCGTTTTTTCGACCGTGATCATTCGGTCCATATAAAAGACGGAAACGACATCGCCGACATCGAATAAAGACTTGGCAAGCTTGTCGTTTTCAGCTTTTTCAGCCGCGTCGAACGAATGAGATGTGCCGTGTGAAACAGGCTCTTTCAAAATGAATTTTACCGCGTTCGGATTCGGCGTTTCTTGTATATCTGCAATTTTTGGCATTGATTATAAATCCTCTGTTTTTTCTTCAAAAATATAAAGTCTATTAATCTTTACATTTTTGTCAACATTAAAGTTTATATTACCAAAAAATTTGCGATTGCAAAAATGAAAAACGGATGGCTGAATTTTAAACGCAATTCAGCCATCCGTTAAATAAACGTCAAAAACAGCAAGCAGTTAACAAATGAAAAAGAGCTTCGATTACCGCTTGTCAAACAGTCAAAATACGAAGTTATTCGGTTATATGAATATCATCGTTTCTATTAACTCTACTTGATAAGAATAAGCCTCCGAAAACGATCGTCAGAATTGCAAATAAAATTGCTAATCCGATCAATAACGAACTACTTGCCATCTTAAATACTAGTATTGCTGCAACAGCACAAACTAAAGCCAAGATTGCATAAAGCATAAAAACCACCTCCGTTGGAATAAAAAGTATAAATTCCGAAGTTTCGTCGGTATTTTACTTAGTCTCAAAAAATCTCAAGACTTTTGAATTGACCAATTAACTTATCAAACTGCTTATTTGGAATGAACCATATAGTAACTTTATTTTAGTTGAAAAACAAGACTTTTTCTATGAATCAAGCGTGCTTTTCAAAAAAAATTTTAATGCGCGGATAAATATTACTTTTGTGAAATTTAGCACTAATTGACGCGTCGCGTTTTCAGCATTCGCGGAATGTTTTGCAAATCGGCAACAATTTCAACTTCACTCCAATTTTTTTCGTCAATCATTTTCAAAACTTCCTCCGCTTGCCCGAAACCGATTTCCATCAGCAAAAAGCCTTTCGGCTTTAAGAATTTCGGCGATTCACGAATGATTTTTACAATGATTGAAAATCCGTCATTGCCATCGGTCAAAGCATTTAGCGGCTCGAAATCTTTAACTTCCGCGTCCAAACCTTGAATTTCCTGCATTGAAATATACGGCGGATTTGAAACGATAATGTCGAATTTTTCATCCTTCAAAACTTCAAAAACATCCGAAATCTGCAAATCAAATCTTTCCGAAACTTGATGTTTTTCGGCATTTCTTTTTGCAACTTTCAAGGCTTTTTCCGAAATATCCAAACCTTTTCCCGAAGCGTTTTTATTTTCGTGCAAAATTGAGATCGAAATACAGCCCGAACCGACACCGACTTCACAAAATCTCGAATTTTCTAAATTTTTCAAAATTTCGAGCGCATTTTCGACGATCAATTCGGTTTCCGGTCGCGGAATCAAAACGTCTTTGTTTACTTCGAATTCGAGTCCGAAAAATTCCTGTTTTCCGGTAATATGCTGAAGCGGTTCGCGTTTGGCGCGTCTTTCGATCGCTTCATCAAAACGCGTTTGTTCGGATTCCGTCAATTCATATTCAGAATGCGCGATCAAAAAAGTGCGGTCTTTTTGAAGCACAAAACCAAGCAAAGTATTCGCATCGCGCCGCGCTTCGGCAATTTCGCTTTTCAGCAAAATCTCGCTTGCATTTTTAAGATATTCGGAAATATTCATCAACCATTTATCGCCGCAAGAAAGCACAAAAAGCACAAAAATAAATTGAATTTTTCTTTGCGCTTTTTGTGCCTTTTGTGGCTATTCAATCGCCTCGCAGCATTGCCGGAAGCGTCAATAAGATAATTTTCAGATCGAGCCATAAAGACCAATTTTCGATGTAGAAAATATCAATTCTGACCATTTCGTCAAAGGTCAGCCGATTTCTTCCCGAAACTTGCCATAAACCCGTAATTCCGGGCTTCATATCCAATCTTTTGCGATGCCAGAGTTCGTAATTTTCGACTTCGTAAGGAATCGGCGGACGCGGTCCGACGATGCTCATATCGCCTTTCAAAACATTCAAAAACTGCGGCAATTCATCCAAGCTCGTGCGGCGCAAAATTTTTCCGATTTTCGTGATGCGCGGATCGTTTTTGACCTTGCCGAAGACGGGTTTTTCGTCGTCGCCCGCGTTTGCTTCCTGCGCGCCTTCGATATTTTTCAGATACGCTTCACGATGAATTTTGTCGTCCGCATCCGACTTCATCGTGCGAAATTTGTAGCAGAGAAAAATTCGCCCGTCCATTCCGACGCGCTCTTGTTTGAAAAGAATCGCACCGTGCGAATCGAGTTTTATAAGCAGCGAAATTATCAGCCAAACAGGCGAAAAAACGGCGAGCGCGATTGCGGAAATTACAATATCCGAAAGGCGTTTGACCAATCTTTCCGCGTCCGAAAGCGGTTCACGAAACAGCCTGACCATCGGCAAAACGCCGATTTGTTCAACGCTGGTTTTCTGCGGCAGAACATTAAAAAGCGATGGTGCGAAACGAAATTCGACCTTTTGACTTCGCCCGACCTGCATCATCGCTTCGAATAATTTTTCGCTCGGAATCTTGTCGTCGGTAATGATTACTTCCTGAATCGCCAATTCACGAATCAGCGCAGGCAATTCTTCAACGCCGCCGACAACCGAAACCTTCTCGAAATCTCTCCGCATCTCCGCGTCTCCGCGTCCTAAATTCCCTTCCACAATCCCGATCACGCGATAACCGAGTTCGGGACGTTCATTAAGCTCGCGCAAAGTTTGTTCAGCTTCGGCGTTCGTGCCGACGATCAGCGTTGGAATCAGATTAATATCGCGTTTTCTAATAAGCGTCTGCACGAATCGCAGCGACAAATGAAATGCTGAAAACGCCGCGAGCGCGAATGCAAAATTTATCAAAAAAACGCCGCGCGAATATGGAAAATCGCGGAAAGCATAACCGCCTCGAAAAAGAAACGTAAACGCGATTGTCAGAAGTGACGCGACCGAAACGGCTTTGAAAATCTTGATAAATTCGGCGACGTAGGAAAACGCGCCTTGCAGACGGTAAACGCGCTGATAAATCAACATCGCGAGTTGAATCGGGATGATAAAAAACACGACTCCGGCATACGGCACGAAATCTTTTGACCAAGCCCACGCCGTCTGCGAAAAAACGGGTTTTCCTTCGCGCAACGCAAACGCCAAAGTGAAGCAAAGAAACGCCAAAAATCCGTCGAGCGCAAAGATCGAAACTTTGACCGTCGGCAAAATCCAGACGGGAACGCGGTTTTCGGCGCGTGTGATTTTTGTTTCGATGGCGTTTTCGGCTTTCATTTATCTTTTGGAACGTGTCAGTAGCCCGACCGTAAGGAAGAGCTATTCACTAAATCTTAACCCTTCCTTACGGTCGGGCTACTGACACACTCGTTAATTTTTATTATTCAGCACAAAATTTTGAAACACAATCTTTCTTTTTAAGCCATAAAATCTTTAGTTGCAAACGGCTGAATTGTTTCTCTCGAAAGGTTGCGATATTCTTTTTCGTTCGTATTTGATGAAACAATCGCCTTTAAAAATTTTGATAACCGCGCCGAGTTTGGACGAAACGCGCCACGTCAGCGGCATTTCGACCGTCGTGCGGCAAATTATCGAACACGGCAATTTTTCATACGCGCATTTCGAAGCCGGACGCAGCGACGGCGAACCAAAAAGTTTCGGCTGGTTTTTGCGGCAATTACGGCTTCCTTTTCGGTTTTTCGTGACGCTCAAAAGCGGAAATTTCGACGTTGTTCACATCAATACGGCGTTTAATCCGCTTTCTATTTATCGTGATTTTGCGCTCGTCAAAGCGGCGAAATTTGCACAAACGCGAATCGTTTTGCACGTTCACGGCGGGAAATTTCTCGCGCAGGAATTTGAAAATTTGCGGCTCAAAAACACCGCCGAACGGATGCTTCGATTGGCGGACGAAATCATCGTTTTGAGCGAACTCGAAAAGAAAATTATCGAAAAGCGTTGGCAAAATTTGAGCGTTAAAGCGTTGGAAAATGCGGTCGAAATTCCAACTTTTGAAACAACCGAAAAGCGGAAAAATTCGATTCTTTTTCTCGGACGTTTGACCGAATCGAAAGGTTTGAACGAAATTATTGAAGCTCTTCGCACTTTGAAAAGCGAAGGTTATGACTTTACTTTTAAAGCGTTCGGCGCGGGCGAAATGCAGAATTTTTTCGTCGATGAAATGACGAAAATTCTCGGCGAAGATTTCTTTTTCGGCGGCGTGATCGCGGGAAAAGCGAAGCTTGATGAACTAAATAAAGCCGATATTTTCGTGCTTCCGTCGCGTCACGGCGAAGGTTTGCCGATGGCTTTGCTCGAAGCGATGGCAGCAAAATGCGTCTGCGTCGCGTCCGAAATGGCATCGATCGGCGCAGTCGTGCGCGACGGCGAAAACGGCTTTCTCGTCAGACCGCACGACACATTCGATTTTTTTCTAAAACTGCGGATGATCTTGTCGGCAAACACCGATTTTGAAATTTTGCGCGAACGTGCGCGGCAGACGATCGCCGAAAAATTCAATCTGCGCGATTACATCGAGCGTTTGGAAAAAATTTACGCCGAAGCCCGCCGCTAAAAGTGTCAGAGGCTCTGCGGAAAGTGTCAGACGGTCTGCGGACTGTGTCAGCACCTTTGCGGAACGTGTCAGCAGGTTTGCGGAAAGTGTCAGTTACCTTGCGGAGTGTGTCAGTCGGTCTGCGCGGTGTGTCAGACGCTCTGCGCACACTGTCAGCAACCTTGCGCAGTGTGTCAGTTGCTTTGCGCACACTGTCAGCAACCTTGCGCAGTGTGTCAGTTGCTTTGCGCACACTGTCAGCGACCTTGCGCAGTGTGTCAGCGACTCTGCGCAGCAGTAAACATAGGCATTTTATGAAATTGTGATGGAAAACTCTTTATCCGAAAAAAAGCGCGTCCGCGTCGTCAGTTTAACGCCGAACGTCGTTTCGCACGACAGGGCGATTGCCGTGATTACCGAATTGGCGCGGCAAAAACGCGGCGCGTATGTCTGTTTTTCGACCGTGCATATGGTGATGGAATCGTATGACGACGCGGAATTCGGTGCGCGTGTGAACGGTGCGGATTACATCGTCACAGACGGAATGCCGCTCGTTTGGATGCAGAAATTTCAAGGCGCAAAAGACGCTTCGCGCGTTCGTGCAAACGATCTGATGATTTCTTTGTGCGAATATGCCGCGCAGAATAATTTATCGGTCGGCTTTTACGGCGGAAAGCAGGAAGTCATCGATGCAATTCAAGAACGCGCAAATCGCGAATTGCCCGAACTGAAAATTGTTTACGCTTTTTCGCCTCCGTTTCGCGCTTTGACCGAAGCGGAAGATGCGGAGATCGTCGCGGAAATAAACCGCGCGAATCCAGACATTTTATTTATGGGGTTGGGCTGTCCGAAGCAGGAAAATTGGATGTCTTCACACAAAGATAAATTAAAAACCGTGATGCTCGGCGTCGGCGCGTCGTTCGATTTCTACGCCGGAAACGTCAAAGAATCGCCCGAATGGATGGGCAAACTCGGCTTGGAATGGCTTTACCGTCTGACGCAGGAACCGAAACGTCTGTGGCGCAGATATTTAATCTTAAACCCGCGTTTTATGTTCCTCGCCGCGCTTCAACTGCTCGGTTTGAAAAAATTCGATAAGAAGAAATAGCCGCGAAAAGGCACAAAAGACACAAAGAAAAAAGAATTTATTTTTGCGAATTTTGCGCCTTTTCGCGGCTATTAATTCTAAAACTTTTTACAAACGCGGTAAGGTGAACGAAAATCTCGAACCTTGTCCGGGTTCGGATTCGACACCGACTTCGCCGCCGTGCTGTTCGACGATCTCTTTGACCAAAGATAATCCCAAACCGGTCGATTCTTCTTCTTTGTCTTGCCCGTCGCGCGGAATTCTGTAAAATTTTTGCCAAATTTTATCCTTTTCGCTGTTCGGAATGCCGTAGCCGCGATCTTCGACGATAATGCGTAAAAAGTCTGCTTCCAAAATCGTCGAAACTAAAACGGAAGTGCGTTCGGGACTGTATTTGATGGCGTTGTCGATCAGATGCGAAACGGCGCGTTGGATCAAACCTTTGTCGGCGGCAACAGGCGGAATGTGCGAATTTGCCTGTTCGACAAGGCGAATGCGTTTGCGTTTCGCCTGATCCTGCATTTCGCCGACGACTTCGTGAACGACCGCATCGACTTTGACGGGCGTTTTGTCGATTTCCTGCTTGTCCGATTGTTGTAAATTCGACACCGAAAGAAACGTCGTCAGCATTTTTGAAAGCCTCTGCGATTCCTGCGCGATGATGTTCAAAAATTCGCGCGATTCTTCGGGAATGCCTTCGTCTGCGAGAAGAAGTTCGGCAAAACCTTGAATGCTCGTGATCGGCGTGCGAAGCTCGTGCGACATCAGGCTCGCCATATCGCTGCGGAGTTTTTCGTTTTCTTTGACGGCGGAAATATCGCTCAAAGTAATGAGAAAACACGCCGGTTTCAGCGAAGCGTTCGTGTCGTGGATCGAAACATCGTCGATCGGAACTTTGACGAGCGAAATTTGCAGTTTTAAGGTTTTACTCGTTTCGGGAAAGAAAAGATCGGCTTTGTAATGATTTCCCGTCTGCAAAACGCGGCGGATCGAAAGACTCGGTTCATTGAAAACTTCGGTTTTGAATTGTTCGAGCAATGTAAACAGATTCAAATCTTGAATCTGCGTCGAACTCAAACCCGCCAAATGACGCATTTGACGATTCAAATAAGCAAGCGTTCCGTCGAGATAAGCAATCGCGTGCGCTTCCTTCAGATACGAACTCGCCTGCGCGCCAAAACTGTGTTCTTTGATGACGCTTTGAATGAGATGCAAGATCGCCAGACGATTTTCCGACGAATGAGTCGAAAGAAAACTCCACCAATTTTTATGCGGCAAACTTTTTCCGCGCAGTTCTTTACGCTGAAAATTTCGCGCAAGCTGTCCGCTGAAAGCTTCGAGCATATTTTTGTCGGCATATTCGAAATCCTGATTTACTTTGACGAACAAAACGCCGACGAGAATGTCTTCGGAAATCAGTGGAAGCGCAATTCGCGCCGATTTTCGCTCGTTTTCGTCAACCTGCACGACGCTCTGACGCGTTTGTAAAGCTTCTTCGCAAAGCCCAATGTTTTCGCGCCAAGCCGATTGCCGCGAGATCATCGATTCACGCGAATTTTCGTTTCGTGCGCGACCGACCGGCGTCAACTCGCCTTCGTCGTCATAACGAAAAACGATCGCTTCGGACAACGGCAAAACCGTTTCGAGCAGTTTCAAACCGCTTTCGATACGCGAATCGGCAGGTTTTCCTTCCAAAAGATGTCCGGTCGAAGCAAGCGTTACGAGTTTGTCGGTCAATGCCGAATCGATCATCCAGATTTTCTTAATCTGCACGACCAAAAGCGTTAAGGAAACGATTAGAAAAATCGGAATGAAAAGCAGTCCGACGTCGAAAAATTTGTTTGAAATGATCGCTAAAACGAACCAAATCGCAAGAAATCCCGAGGCAGGAAAAAAGAGTTTTTTGATGCTGAAAGTTTCCGCCAAATAGCCGACGACAAGCCCGAACGAGATCAAAACAACGAGTTTCCACCACGTAAAAACCGCATCTTTCGGCACGAGCAGATCGAGAAACGCCGCCAGCGCAACGCTTCCGAAATTCCACAAAAAAGCGATTGTCAGAATAATGGAAATTGATAAAACCAGCGATGTCACCACGCTGTTTACGCCGTTTTTCTTCATAAAAATTTGGTAAAGCAGTTTGAGGATTTAAGAAACCAGAAATGTTGGCAATGTGAAAACAAAGTTTGCCACTAAAATTATGCAACAGAATTTACCGCAATTGCAAGCAATTTTATCCGCGTAAGGCTTTATTTTCTTTACGAATTTGAAAGTTTCGCGCCGCGCAATTAATCTCAGAATGTATGCCGTATCAAACGATCACGCCGAAAGAAGTTTTTGAAAAACTGCAAAACGGTGAAAAATTCAGATTTATCGACGTGCGCGAACCGCTCGAATATCAAATCGCAAACGTCGAAGGCGCGGAGCTTTTGCCGATGAGCCGCGCAAACAAATGGCTCGGCACATTGAATCCCGAAGAAGAAATCGTCGTGATGTGTCATCACGGAATCAGAAGTGCGAATGTCTGTATGTTTTTGTCGCAAAACGGTTTCGAAAAAGTTTATAACTTAACGGGCGGAATCGATCTTTGGTCTTACGAAGTTGACGAAAGCATTCCAAAGTATTGAAAAAAACTAAATTTCACGTTTTTGCTTTTACTTTTCCCTTTTGCTTTTTACTGTGCGTCCGCTTTGCTCTTTTCGTGGAAAACTCGCATAATATCAAGAGATTAAGTTGGTAAATCAATGAGTTTTCTTTCCAATTTCAGACTTCTTTTGATCGCTTTATGGCTCGGCGCGGCAGTTTTCTTTATTTTCGTCGCCCAAAGCGCGTTTGCCGTTTTGCCAACGCGCGAATTAGCCGGCGCGGTCGTTTCGCGGACGCTGATGATCTTGAATTTAAGCGGTTTGGGAATCGGCTTGCTCGTGCTTTTGAGTTCGTTTATCAAAAGTCTGAACATCAAACCTTTTTTTCTCTGGACGGAAAGAATTTTGCTGATTTTATTGTCTGCCGCTTGCGCTGTAAATCAATTTGTTATCGGAACTTGGCTGGCTTTTACACGCGCGCAATTCGGCGGAAAACCGATCGACGAAATCGCGCTCGAAGACCCGCTCCGAATTAAATTCAACGAACTACATCAATATTCGGTCTGGATTTTGACGGGTTCGATGATCGCCGCGCTAATTGTCTTCTTTTTTATTGCGCGAAAATCTGATAAAACAGTAGCGGTTGACAACAAATTTACCGACATCAACAACGAATTCAAGTTTTAGGAATAAAACCAAATGTTAAGTACGATCAGAAAAACTATCGAAGAAAGTTTAGGTCTTGCAAGTAAAACCGCGCCGAGCAAAAAAGGCTCGGTCATCGAAGGAATCGGCGAATTTTCGGGACGCTTCAAAAACTGGCGCGGCAACGAAGATTTGAAAAATTATCCGTTCGTCGAAAACACATACGCGCCGTTTACGCCGATGCGCCGTGCGCTGCCGATGCTCAATCTCGCGCTGATCTCGTCAGCCGGAGCATATATCGACGGAACCGAATCTTTTGACTTAAATTCGCGCGACGGCGATTTGAATTTCCGCGAAATTCCGATCGAAGTCGAAGCCGAAGATTTGCTTTACGCGGCAAAAGGCTACGACGCAAAAGCCGTCAAAGAAGACCGAAACGTGCTGATTCCCGTAGAACGCCTTCTCGAATACGAAGCAAACGGCGTGATCGGCAGATTAAATCAAGTTTGGTGGAGTTTGAGCAGTTGGATTCCGAATGCTGCTTCGGTTGCCGAAGAACTCGCGCCGAAGATCGTTGAAAGATTGAAAAATTACGAAGTCCAAGCCGCACTTTTAGTTCCGTCTTCGCGTCTGTGTCATCAAACATTAGGAATTGTCGCAAGAGAAATCGAACGGCAAGGAATTCCGACGATGTTGATCTCGGTTGATCGTTTGGCAACCGACAAAATTCGTCCGCCGCGCACTGCTTATTACACCGGCGAAATCGGTTCGACGATCGGCAAAGCGAATTGGAAACAATATCAGCTCCGCATTTTGGACGAAGCTTTGCGTTGGATCGAAACTCTCGATCAACCGGCTTCGCGTAAATTAGCCGTGAAACTCGAAACAGAAACCGAACAAGATCGTGGTGAACAATAATATGATATAGCCACAAAAAGGCACAAAAGCGCAAAAGTAAGAAGAAATGGATGGTGAAAAATACTAATTTCACCATCCATTTCTTTCTGTTATTTTGTGTCTTTTGTGCCTTTTGTGGCTATTTCTAAAACTGCATTTGCCAAGTTTTGATCGCGTCGATCGGATAAATCAGCATTAAAATATTTATCAAAAGGCTGTCGCGAATCCAAAAGATCAAGAAAATTTCAACCGCCAAAAAGAAAATCAGCGAACGCCAAATTCCTAATTTATAAGCGATAAAAAAACCGAAAGCGCAGGAAAAAACGTCGCCGACCGAATTTAAGACCGAATCGCCAAAATAATCGAGCGAAGCCGTATTTTCACGATATTTTTCGATAATAAAATTGCTGTTTTCCAAAATTTCCCAAGCCGCTTCAACCAGCACCGCAACAAATAATTGCCACGAAAACGAAAATTTTTTGAAAAGCAGATTGATAAACCAGAAAAACATTACGCCGTGCAAAATATGCGTGAATGTGTATGGATCGAGAAAATGCTGCGAAGTGTGGCTGCTGTTCCACGCTTCATTGACGTAGATCGCGTAATCGCCGAGTTTACACCACCAAATTCTGCCGTCGAGCCGAAGCCAGACGACCATTAAAACTATCGCGGCAAAGCTCGCGGCGATTGCTAAAGTTGAATTCGATTTATGATTTTGATTTTCGTTTTCCTGCGGTTCGTTCATTATTCAGAAAAGATTTTCGTTTGATTTGGATAAATTTACAAGTTTTCTGCTAAATTCTAATAAAAGCCTTCATTTATGAATCGGACGGAAATGCTCGAACGCGTCAGAACGCGAAAGGAAGATTGGGATTTTATCATTATCGGCGGCGGCGCAACGGGAATCGGATGCGCCGTCGATGCCGCTTCACGCGGTTTCAGCGTTTTACTGGTCGAACAAAGCGATTTCGGCAAAGGAACTTCGAGCCGTTCGACAAAATTAGTTCACGGCGGCGTTCGTTATCTCGCGCAAGGCAATGTTTCGCTTGTCCGCGAAGCCTTGAAAGAACGCGGAATTCTTTCCAAAAATGCGCCGCATCTTGTTCATAAAAGAGCATTCGTAATTCCCGTTTACAATTATTGGGACAAATTTTTCTACTCTGCCGGACTGAAAACTTACAACATTCTTTCCGGTAAAAGCGGTTTCGGAAAATCGCAAACTTTGTCGAAAGAAGAAACCATCGAACGCCTGCCGAATATCAAAAAGGAAAATCTGCAAGGCGGAATTTTGTATTTCGACGGACAATTCGACGATTCGCGGCTTTTGATAAATTTGGCGCAAACTGCTGCCGAACAAAACGCCGTTTTGCTCAATTACGCACGCGTTTTCGCGTTCAACTACACGGACGACGGAAAAATTGACGGTGTTGCTGTTTCCGACGAAATTACCGGACAAATCTTTCTCGCCAAAGCCAAAGTCGTGATCAATGCGGCGGGCGCGTTTTGCGATAATGTGCGCCAAATGTCCGACCGTAAAGCCGAAAAAATCATTTCTCCGAGTCAAGGAATTCATCTCGTTTTCGATAAAAAATTTCTGCCGTCGGAAAATGCTTTGATGATTCCGAAAACTTCGGACGAACGCGTTTTGTTCGGCATTCCGTGGCACGATCACGCCGTTTTCGGCACGACCGACACGCCGATCGAAAAACCCCAATTAGAACCGAAAGCGCAAGAAAAAGAAATCGAATTTATTCTTGAAACGGCAAAAGATTATCTCGAAAATCCGCCGACGCGCGAAGATATTTTGAGCGTTTTCGTCGGCATTCGTCCGCTCGTAAAAGCTGAAAACACGAAAAATACGGCTTCGCTTTCGCGCGATCACACGATCGAAACCGACAAAGCAAATCTTCTTACAATTACAGGCGGAAAATGGACGACTTACCGAGCAATGGCGGAAGATGCCGTCGATCAAGCGATCAAGCTCGGCAATTTTCCCGACAAAAAATGCGTCACCGAAAAGCTGAAAATTCACGGTTTCAGCGAAGAAAGTTCAAATTTCGGCGAACTGGAAATTTACGGTTCGGACGCGCTCGAAATTCAAAAACTCATCAAAGAAAATCCTTCGCTAAGCGAAAAAATTCATCCTGAACTTCCCTACACAAAAGCCGAAATCGTTTGGTTTTGCAGAAACGAAATGGCGCAAACAATCGAGGATATTTTGGCAAGACGAACGCGCACACTTTTCTTAAATGCAAAAGCCGCCGTCGAATCCGCGCCGCAGATCGCCGAAATGCTTGCAAATGAACTCGGTTTGGAAAACAAAGAAATTTGGATCGCCGAACAGCTCGAAATTTTCAATAAAACCGCACAAAATTATCTCGTCTGAAAAATCTCGTAAAAAAACGACTTAAAAATAAAGGCAAAAAAACTTTTTTGAAATAAAAACTTATCGTCGCGGAATTTTTATTTCAGGATGAAAGAATTTTGCCTTTATGATGCTGAATAAAGAAAAAATCGCCGTTTCGACAAGTGCGAATGCGCCGAAGATAAAAAGCCGTTACCGCGTAAAAATTGCGGAAAGTTTGAAGGAAATCGAATCAGCTTTGCGGCTCAGATTTGAAGTTTTCAAGGTGGAACTCGCTAAAAATAAAAGCGTTTCAGATTCACGTCTGCTCGAATTCGACGAATTCGACAATCGCTGTAAACACCTGATCGTGATTGATGAATTAACCCATAAAACCGTCGGCACATATCGGCTCAACTTCTTGGAAAACAATGACTGGATCAGCGATTTTTATTCTTTCACGGAATTCAGGATCGAAGATTTGCCTGCGGAAATTTTGAAGAATTCGGTCGAGATCGGCAGAGCTTGCGTCGCGCAGGAGTATCGAAATTCAAAAGTTTTGTTTCTGCTCTGGAAAGGCTTGGCGCAATTTTTGAAAGATTACGACAAACGCTATTTTTTCGGCTGTTGTTCGATCTTCACGACCGAATTTTCGATCGGTCAAATCGTCTTTAACCAATTGCGAAATCAAGGTTTTATTGACGAAAAACTGCTCATCGAACCGCGCGAAGAAAAAGCTGAAAATTCGGGCAACAACTCTTTTGTAAATTCAAACTTTCCGTTGCCGCCCTTATTTAATATGTATTTGAAGGTCGGCGCGAAAATTTGCAGCAAACCGATCATTGACGAGGATTTCGGGACAACTGATTTTTTCGTTTTGTTCGACCGTGAAAATATGAATGAAAAATATGCCGAAATGTTTTTCGGTGAAAATTAAATTAAGCCTTAAAAACTAAATAGCTCGGTGCCAAGCCATCGGAATATCGGCTTCAAAACCGCCGCTCACGCCGCGTATTCGGTTCGTCATTTTTCCTTCGACCTCGAAACCGAGTTTCTTATAAAATTCGATCGCTTTCCCGTTACTTTCCCTTGCGATCAATTCGACACGCAAAATATCCGCGCGATCTTCGACAACCCGGCGCATAAACTCGAAAAAAATCGCTCTGCCGACACCAACACCTTGAAAATCAGGATGAACGGCAATCGTCAATTCACCCAAAACGTGTGCGAAAACCTGCGGACCGAGCGCGTAGCCGTGTATTTCGCCGATGATTTTTTCATCTTTGCGGGCGACAATAATTATTCCGGTTTTGATTGATTTCGTCACAAAATTTGCCACATATTCCGCGTTTATTTCGTCAGCCGTTCGTGCTAAGCCGCCTTCGACCGCTGCAACTTTGCGGTATAATTCCTCGATCTTCAAACAATCTTGAAAATCTGCATTTGTCACGATAAATTCCTTCATAAATTCAAATTATCACCTTTATCTAAAATCCAAAACGCTGAAAACGGCAAGTTTGAAAACTTCAGTAAAATGGCGAACCGGATTTTTTGTTCGGCTTTAACATTTCGAGCTGCAATCAAATGATTTGGCAAATTTATAAAGTAAACGACTTAATGTATTTGAAAGGAAAATGTTTTCTCGTCAAATTCAAACGGATTTTTGTTGAATGTCCGCTCCGTAAAATTGATTTTCCCATCATTTTCCAACAAAACGACCGTCGAACTTCGTGTGCCGTAATCGGGTGATGCGATAAAGATCGGCGAAATTAATTTTTCTTTTTCAAATCCGATTCCGGTGTCGGGCAAATCTTCGTTTTCGGCAAGCGTTCGATCCGATAATATTTTGAAAAGTTGATTCGTATCAATAATTTGCGGTAAATCTTGAAAGGCTTTTTTGCCTGATTCTACTTTATGCCAAGCCGTATCGAGAAAACGATTGCTCAAACCGTAAATGCCCTTTTTCAATTCGGCAAAAGAATCGTTTACATTTGAATACCAAAACAATTCGACATCGTTTTTCAGCGTTCCGAAAATCAGGTTAAAGCCTGTGTAATCATTCTTTTGCCGCCGCAGTTTTTGAAGGAAATCCGTTGCCGATTCATTATCTTGAAGAAAATCTTTCACCAAATTTCCACGCGAGATGTTTCCGATCTTTTGATTCGGATCGCGGTAATTCGTGAGCGCGGCAAAGCGTCCGTTTTTTGTTATGCCGTGCCAAGTTCCGCCGTATAAAAGGTCTTTTCCGGCTAAAATATTCGGATTTTCCTGCCAAAAATCCGCTTGTGCGGTCGGACGTGCGTAAAACTCGTCACGATTTGCGGCGATGACGAGTTTATATCTGGGGAAAGTTTCCAAACCGAGAAAAATTACGCACATTCGATCTTCATTATAAAATTCGACTTTCGTTCTAAGCAAAAGATGCGCCGACAAACGGAATTTCACGGCGGTAAATCCAAAGTGTTGCCGCACTCAGCACAAAAACCGTAACTGCTAAAATAAAAAGAGTTCCGCCGTCGTCTTTGATCACGATTCCGAGTTTTGTCAAATGACTGAAAATTGCGCCGGAGATCGTCAGTAAACTTATCAGCGCGCCGAGCCACGCCGTCGAAGGAATCAAAAGCAAGATCGCGGCGATCAATTCGACAACGCCCGAACCGATTCTGCCAATTGCTTCGTTTTCGCCCATTAAAGTCGAAAAAATATATTTCGATTCTTCCGCACCGGTAAATTTGAAAAATAAAGTCTGCAATAAAATTACGGCAATAATTATCCTGAAAATCCAACTTAAAATGTTCATATTATTATCTTTAGATTCCTTTCTGTCTGTATTTGAGCGTCGAAGCCGCAACGCCGAAATCGGCTTCGACGGCAAAACCTGCAAATGCCAATTTCAACGCAACAATCGCGTAATGATGAACCGTGTGACTCTGCATAAATTCAAGTTCTCGCGCCACGGACGAACGGCTCCAAGCATTTTCTTCAATTTCTTCAACTCGTTCGTAGCGAATCAAAATTTCACGATCAAAATTTTCGATCTCGATTTTACGCAGATTTTCAATCGTTTTTTCGATCTTTGAAATTGCCGCCGCACGTTTCGTTTCAACCTGCAAATCTCTTTCGCGCTTGTTGTAATCGGCTTTTCCGCTTTTGATGCCGGCAAAAAGACAATCGAAAAAATCGAGACAATGCCTGATGTGACCGCCGAATTCAGCATAAATTTCGTCGGTTTCGATTTTTTCGAGCAGCTTCAAACCTTGCTCCAAAACGGCAATCGAATTTTCGATCAGATGCTTTTTCATAAGTTCTCTCGAATTGATAATTATTCAAGCGCAATGTTTTATTCCAAGCCGATAATTAATTTTGCAAGCGTTGCAATATTGGTCGGTTTTGCGCCGCGTTCAAAGTTTTGCCGACCGATCTCGAAAGCGATTCGCCATTGACGGAAAAGAGTTTTGTAAGCAAATAAAAGACTGTTTTTCCGGTCGTAAATGTTTGTTGCTTCGGATGTTACGCCGTTGAGTTCGATGATCTTGAAATTTTCTCCGCGTTTAAAATATTCAATCGAAGGCGTTCGAATATCGAAACGCCCGAAATAAAAACCTTCAAATTCTCGGCAAATTCGGTCGATCTTTTCTTCGAGCAAAAGCGTTTTTACCCAATTTCCGTCAAGAAAAACTGCGCCGCGCGAATGTGTTCCGATGTCGATGAGCGCAACTTTTTCGCCGTTTTCGGGAATTTCGGAAAGTTTTTTTGCATTACGCTCAAAATATTTTTCTGCCAGACAAACGGCACGTTCGTCGCGCAAAATGAGTGTTTCCAAAGTTGAAACGCCGTCGCCAATAACTTCGGGAAAATGTTTTTCGGTCGCGGCAAAAATCTTTCCTTTTGCTTCATTCGGAAAACGATAGTAAAAAACGCCAAACTCAACTCCGCTTGCAAACTCTTGTAAAATAAAGTCTTCGGTAATTTCCGAGAGATGTTTTTCGAGTTCAGAAAAATCTTTTAAGATAAAAACGCTTTTTCCGCGTTCGCCGACATCGGGTTTTAAAACAAGCGGAAACGCGAGCGAATTTTGCGTAATAAAATCTTTCGCATTTTCGATTCGATCTTCGTTTTCTTTCAGCAAACTATGTTTCAGCAAATGTTTTTCTGCTGATCCCGAGTTTTTCAGTCCGAGATAGATTTCGTTTTTCGATTCACCGACAAAACCGCTCGACGAAATCGCCGGATTTACACAAGTAAAAATCGTTAAACTGCGGAATTTGAAGGCTAAAAACAGAATGTAGAAAACGATCGGCGGATAAAACATCCACATTGACCAAAATTCCCAATGACGAATGCGGCGAATTTTTCCGCACAGCAAACGCCGTCCGCGCCAAGTCGAAACTTTCAGCAAAAAACGCGCCGAAAAGTATAAAAACCCGATGAAAAGCGCGAGTTTCCACCAATCGCTTATTAATTTTTTTTCAACGAATTCCGCACCGAGAAAATACGAAAGCAAAACCAAAAGCGGAGTCCAAATACAAACGGCAAGCAGAAAATAAAAGGCGAATTTTACAAAATCCGTCTTTACGGTTCCGGCGAGAAAATATGTCGGGAGTCGAAATCCGGGAATAAAACGGCTCAGAAAAATCGCCCAAACGCCTTTTTTTTCAAACCAACTCGAAACCGCTTCAACGCTCGATTCTTTGACGATGAACTTTAAAGGAAATGCATTCAAAGCCTTTCGACCGAAAAATCTTCCGGCTAAATAAAGCAAAATATCGCCGACGTAAACGCCGAAAATGCACGCTAAAACTGCAGTCGTCAGAGAAATTCCGCCATTTCCCGCTAAAACTCCTGCGGCGATCGAAGTCAAATCTTCGCTTACGAGCGTTGAAAAAGCGATAACGGCAAAAATATTTAAAGTTGAAATCTTATCTGCTGTCGAAAACTCCAATCTTTGAACGACCGTTTCAAATTTTCCCGACGCATTTGTTTTCGTAAATGCGAAAGCGAAAAAAATTGCCGTAAAAATTGACATTATTGCCGTTAGCAAAACAATATATTTTAGATTTTTCATTTTCGCGCGTTTCTTAAAAACTTGACTGTTTACATTTATGCGAATGCGTTTCGGGTAAAATCATTGCTATTTGAAATCGGCAAAATTCCGTATTCCTGCGCTGTTTTCGAGAGCGTTTTTTTCAGTTGGTTTCTGCCGCGATTGAGCCGCGACATTATCGTTCCGATCGGCAGATCGAGAATTACGGCGGCTTCTTTGTAGCTGAAATCCTGCACATCGGTCAACAAAATCACGGCGCGGTAATGTTCGGGAAGTTTGTTCAAAGCCCCGATAATTTCTTCGTCCGAAAGCTTTTCCGAAACGGGTTCGGAATATGCCGCGCTCAAAAAAGTCAGATCGTCGGCTTCTTGAATATATTTGGCTTGCGTAAACTTTTTGCGGCGGTAATGATCGTATTTATTGAACAAAATCTTATACAGCCAAGCGCGGCAATTCGTACCGATCTCATAGTTTTCAAACGACTTCCAAGCTTGCATAAAAGTTTCTTGCACAAGGTCTTCGGCGTCGGTTTGGTTTCTCGTCAAACGAACTGCCGTTCGGTAAAGATCGTTCAAATGATCCATCGTTTCGGTTTCAAAAATTTCGGGGGTAATTCGGTTCTGCATTATTTATAACTCCATAATCAAATGATTTCTCGCAACGAAAATTTATTGCTTACACCCTTTTGTCGAAAAATTTGCCGAAACCTTACAAAGAAAAAATATTTTTTTCGTATTTTTATTAGAAATGTGAAAAAATGTCGGTAAAATCGAAAGAAAAATAGTTTTTAAGACAGGAATAAAAAACGATGACGGCGGAATATATTTTTGAATCGAGGAGAATGAAAAACGATGAATCATTCTTCTGACAGTGAAAATGAATCTATGAAAAACGGAATCGAAAAAACGGAAAGCGAAGAGCAGAAAGAGGAAAATGAAATCTTGCAGAATTTGCTGAAACGCGCCGTTAATAAGGAAAATGCTTCCGGCGAATTGCGCGAACGCATTAAAAAAATGATCCGCGAATAATGGACGGCAAATCGGTAAAATCTGTTAAATTCGATCCTTCGGTTTGGGTTGACGAACACGGCGATTTTTTATACGCCTTTGCGTTTTCGCGTGTCCGCGATCAATGGTTGGCAGAAGATTTGGTGCAGGAAACGCTGCTCGCCGCGATGAAATCGAAAAATTCGTTTCGTGAAAATTCATCGGAAAGAACGTGGCTTTGCGGCATTTTGAAACATAAGATCATCGACGTTTTTCGCCAAAAAAGCCGCGAAACCGAATTGACCGACGAAGAAGCCGATATGTCTTCATACGATTATTTATTTCGTGAAGAAGGCGTGTGGAAAGGACATTGGACGAATGAATCGCGTCCGATCGTGTGGGACGGAAATCCCGAAAAATGTTTGGAAAACGTCGAGTTTCGCGGTATATTGACGCATTGCCTCGGCGAATTGCCGGAACGCGCCGCAAATTGTTTTACGATGCGCGAAATGGACGGATTCGAAGCGCACGAGATTTGTGAAATTCTGGGCATCACACCGAATAATTTTTGGGTTTTAATGCACCGCGCGCGGCTTCATCTGCGCCGTTGTATCGATTTTAATTGGTTTAGGAAGGCAAAAAGTTAAAAGATGACATTTTTCAGCAAAATTCAGGAAATGTTTAAAATGTGGCTTGCCGAAAAGACCGAAGACTGCAAAAGCGTCTCGCCGCTTTTTTCTTACAAGCTCGACCGCAGGCTCACGCTGAAAGAGAAAATTCGCGTCAAAATTCATTTATTTACCTGCGGCGCGTGTCTCAATTACGTTTCCAATCTCAAATTTATGCACGAAGTCTTTCACGAACAGGAAAAAAACTTTCAAGAAGAAAAACTTGCCGAATCTTTACAAGAAGATTCAAAAGACCGCATCAAAAAATTTCTCAAAGCCGAAATGTAATAATCGAAAATCTTTGGAATATTTTTTCTCCGATTTGTAATTATTCGTTTGTATGTTGGACGCAATAAACATTCAGACGAAAAATCATCGGCACACACACGCGCAGAATCGTTTTGCGGCGATTCCGTTCGCGGAAAAGCTCAGTGCCTGTGAAGAGTTGACGGGAAAAGGCGTTTTTAGTCAGAGATACTGACGGAAACGCGGTCAGATTGATAGAAAAAGAATAAATTTAAGAGGTTAAAATGTATATTTCAAAAGGTTTGGTATTTTCGGTTTTGGCAATTTTCGGCTTCGGTTTTTATTTTTCGGCTTGCAATCAAAAGGAAGATTTCAAACGATTTAACACGACCGCAGAAAATGTCGCTGTCAAAGGTTTCGATACGGTTGCATACTTTACGATGAACAGCGCAGTTTCGGGCAATCCGCAGCATTCTTTGCTTTGGAACGGTGTAAATTGGTATTTTTCATCGGCTGAGAATATGGAAAAATTCAAAGCCGAACCCGAAAAATATGCGCCGCAGTTTGGCGGTTATTGCAGTTTTGCGGTTTCCAAAGGCTACACGGCTGACGGCGATCCGAACGCGTGGAAGATCGTCAACGGAAAACTTTATCTAAATTACAACCCGAAAGTGAAAGAAATGTGGGAAGCCGAACAGGAAAAACGCATCGCGGATGGCGAAAAAAATTGGGCTGAATTCAAAAATACAAAACCCGAATATAAAAATTAATCGGGTCGGTCAGGCTGCGGTGCAAAAGCCGTAAAATCCTTAATAAAACGGCGCGTGTAATCTTCTAAAAGCGTCTGTACACGCTCCGCTTTTTCCGAACGCAAAACAAGCGCAACGTGATGTTCTTTTTTCGCACGGTAAAAAATTTCGGGATCGTCGTAAGCGGAAGTATCGGGAAATTCTTGTCTGGCGAGCGAAACGGCAATTCCGCCGTATTCAAAGCGTTTCGGCGCGGGAATATACGGATTTTTTTCGTTTGCCATTTCGAGTTTTGCCCATTCTTTCCAGATATTTAAGCCGCTCGCAGCTTCAAAGGCTTCCGCCGTGTATGCGCCGCCGACACGTGCGCCGATTTCTAAAAAATAAAATTCGCCGTTTTGACGGTTTTTGATAAATTCGGCGTGCGTTACGCCTTTTGTAATTCCAAATGCTTTGAGAGTTTTTTGATTGAATTTTAGAAGTTTTTCGCGTTCTTTTGAATTGTATTCGAGCGTGAAAGATGTCGAAACTCCGCCGTGAACGGCAATTTCGAGCGGTGCAAAACCGTAGCGGTTCGCACAGGAAACGACGGCTTTTCCGCCGACAACGAGCGAATCGACGTGGTAAACGTCGCCTTCGATAAATTCTTCAAGCAAATATGCATCGGCGTGTTCTTTCAAAGTTTGATTTTGGTTGAGTTTATCGACGGCGCGCCAAACTTGTTCGGAATCGGTGAATTTTTTAATGCCGATCGACGAAGCATCGGCACGCGGTTTTAAAACCCAAGGCGGCGAAACTTTTTCCATAAATTCGCCGATCTCCTGATAATTCAGTGCGTGAACGAATCGCGCTTGTCTGACATTAAATTGCGCGGCGCGGCAGCGCATCGAATATTTATCTCTGAAAAAACGTGCCTGCGAACCGTCCGGTCCGCGTAAACAAAAATGTTCGCGCAAACGTCCGGCGGTGATCACGTCGCCTTCTTCCAAAGCGATGATGTGCGTCGGTTTATGCGTCATCGCAAGCGCAGCGGCGGCTTCGAGATAAGATTTTATTTCGCCGTCGTTTGCGACCGCGATGATGCCGTCCAAACTTTCCCGCGCCCAATCTTCATTGAGTTTTGCTTCACGCGTCAACAAAAAAATGCGATGCCCTAAATTTTTGCATTCGCGCAGAAAATCATTGCCTTTGAAATAGCTGGCAAGACAAAAAACGGTATTTGGAAAAAAGTTTTCCCTGCTCATCGGATAATTTTTGCGCGATTTAATTTAACAGACACTTTTCTTTTACCTTATCTGCCGACATTTACGCAAATCTATTGGAATAACATCCGATTTTTGTGGAATTAAAAAGCGTATGAACGCAGAAGAAAAACGCTTGAAGGATTCAAGAAAATGGAAAAATTGGGGATCGTATTTGTCCGAAAGCGCTTTTGGAACCGTCCGCGAAGATTATTCGGAAACAGGCGCGGCTTGGGATTATTTTCCGCACAATCACGCACGTTCGCGTGCATATCGCTGGAACGAAGACGGAATCGCCGGAATTTGCGACGAAAATCAAACGATCTGTTTTTCGGTCGCTTTTTGGAAAGGTAAAGATGCGATCTTGAAAGAAAGAATTTTCGGTCTAACAGGAAGCGCGGGAAATCACGGCAGATTCGCGCTTTGGTCGGGCGTTGCGTTTTACCTGTTTGTTTTCATCGGTTTAGGTGCAATTTTACAGCCGTTTGCAACGATCGAAACGCTTTTGATCCGCGCTTTCGGAACTTGCGCTTTTATCGGAAAACAGAGGAAAGATTAACGGCGAAATTCTCGATTTTGTTGCCGAACCCGTTGAAATTAAAGGAATTGTTTCAAGGATCGGCGATCAGCTTTTTTTTGAAATAAAAATGGAAAACATAAAACGAATTTCTTGAAATCATTTTTTTTCGAACAGCACAATGAGAACTTTTATACAAAATCTTGGCGCGGCGTTTAATTTTCGGCTTATTCAAACTCCGAATTTCTGGTTTGGAAAAATTTTTCGTTTCAAATATCTTCGTGCAGTTTATCGCTTCAGTTCATTTTTTGTGGTGACGTTTTTCCTTTATTTTATATGGCTTTCCGCGTCTTTTTTTGTTTCGGACAAGGTTCATTGGCGGCAAAAAATGTTCGGGAGTTGGGCAAAGTTTTTCTTAAAAGTTTCAAAAATGAAATTGGAAATCAAAGGAAAAATTCCCGAACCGCCGTTTTTTCTCGTTTGCAATCATTTGAGTTACACGGACATTCCGGTTTTGAGAGCGGCGGCAAACGGCGTTTTCGTTGCCAAAAGCGACGTTCGCAAATGGTTTTTGCTCGGAAAGATCGTTGCCGATGCCGGAACCGTTTTTATTAATCGGCAAAACAAACGCGACATTCCGCGCGCGGGAAACGAAATCGTCGAAAGAATTTCAAACGGCGAAGGCGTTTTTCTGTTTCCCGAAGGCACGAGTTCGTGCGGAAAAAGCGTTTTGCCGTTTAATTCTTCGTTTCTCGAATTTGCCGCACGCGCCGATTTGCCCGTCAGTTATTGTTCCGTTTCTTATCAAACCGAAATCGGCGAAATTACTGCAAGCAAAGCTGTTTGCTGGTTTGATGAAACGGTTTTTATGACTCATCTTTTTCGTTTTTTCATATTGAAAAAAATATATGCGACGATCACTTTCGGCGATGCGCCCGTAAAAGACACAAACCGTAAAAAGCTTGCTTCGGCACTTCACGAAAAAGTAGAAAATCTGTTTACTCCGCTTGTTTGATGCTTTTTTAATTTATGATTCTAATTTCAAATTGCCCTTCGATTTTTCAACTTTAAATTAAACTAAAAAACCTGTTTAAGTTGATTCCGCATTCAATCTTGAGAAAAAAGTAATGATTTGCTAAAGTATTTCTTGTTATTAAATTGCAAAACTTTGAACAGAGAAAAAGATGAAGATTTCAGCTCAGGAAGAATACGGTTTGCGCTGTTTGGTGCAATTGGCTAATTTATCCGAAAATGAAGCTTTGACATTGCCGCAAATTGCCGAACGCGAAGGAATTTCCGTGGCAAATGCGGGAAAATTGATGTGGCTTTTGAACAAAGCCGGATTCGTTTCGGCAACGCGCGGCACAAAAGGCGGCTACAGCCTTGCGCGTCCGGCGGAAGAAATTTATTTGAGCGAAGTCATCAAGGTTTTGGAAGCCGACGAGATCGTTAATCATTGCGACAGCTATAAAGGAATTTTGGACGGATGCGTTCACAAAGGCGGATGCGGAATTCGTCCGGTCATCGTCGGTTTACACGAAATTGTGCAAAATGCGCTTTCGCAGATAACTTTGGCGCAAATCGTCGGCGAAGAATCTCGCGTCAACGAAATGTTTCATCAGATTCAAGGAATTCACCGCACGATCGAACCGCACCGCATCGGCAACGCCAACTAAATTTTCCGGCTTTATAAGAAAAACTGAAAACTGCTTTTTTGAACGCGGATCGGACGAATCAAGCGGATTTTACGGGATATTTATAAAAAATAACCGAACCAATCTGCTTGATTCGTCCGATCCGCGCTCAAGATTTTGCGATAGTTTTCGGATTTTTTCTGAAAGTATCCATAATCGCCAAAACTCCGTAATACGCCAAACAAGCGTTTGCCATCCATTTCAGCCAACTCGGCGTAGTTGGATAAAACCAAACGATGAGCGGCAGAATTATCAAAAAAATCGCCGTAACTGTAAGAGTTGCAAATTTTAACTGCGTTGCCCGCGAAGGATACACAAATTTGATCGGAACAAAATGCAGGATCGCAAAAAATACGATGACCGCCGCATTGCCCAATTCATTCAACGAAAAAACAAAGATGAGATAAAAAACTACGACATTCCACATCACCGGAAACCCGACGAAATAAAAATCATCGGAAACCATTCCGTCATTACCGTAATAGATCGCGGAAACCATTAAAATTAAAAAACTTAATGGCAGCGACCAATTTTCCGACACGAGATCGGATTGATAAAAAAAATACGCGGGAATGATCGCGTAATTGGCAAAATCGATCACGTAATCGATAGTTTTCCCATCAAAATTCGGTAAAACTTCTTTGACTTTGAATTTTCGGGCAAGAGTTCCGTCAAAACCGTCGATCGCCAATGCGACCAACAGCCAAGCCATTGCAGCACGCCAATTTTTTCCGCTCACAGCCAGAATTGCCATAAAACCCGCCAACAATCCCGAAGCCGTAAAAAAATGCGTGAACCAAGCAAAGATTTTGCTTGAAATGTTGTAGCTTTGATTCATCGTCAGAAAACACGAAAACACGCACATAGTTGAGTTTTTCTCGGTGCGTGTTTTGCATTATCTCACAATTTTTTTTTGCAGAGTATCATTAAAAATTGTGTCGTCGATTTTGATTTCGTCTTGAATTCATCTTTTTCGTAAAACGTATTCATTACACGAATCTTATCCGAATTTGCGACCGATTTCCGCCATCAACTGCCGATGTCATTCGACGATAAATATTTGCGTTAACGCAGGTTTTGCGTAATTGCAGACGATTCAATTTATCAAACCGCGTCTAATCTTGACATAAAAATAATGATTTGCGATTCTTAACTTAGTAAATTTATTGGAAATGCTTGATAAAAAGGAAAATATCGGCACGAAAAAAGACTGCTGCAAGATTGAATTGCAAAGCAAAATTCGCATCCAATAGGCAACATTCAGGAAATAAATATGTCATCGCAAGCAACTTTAGAACATCTTGCAAACCGCGAATATAAATACGGTTTTGTCACGGATATTGAAACGGAAACCATTCCGAAAGGTTTGACGGAAGATACGGTTCGGCTGATCAGCGAAAAGAAAAACGAGCCGGAATGGATGCTCGAATTTCGTCTGAAAGCATTTCGCCGCTGGCTGGAAATGAAACAACCCGATAATTGGGCAAATTTCGATTATCCAAATGTCGATTTTCAAAATATCACATATTACGCCGCGCCGAAACAAAAAGCGAAAAAGCAAAGTTTGGACGAAGTTGACCCCGAATTGATCAAAACTTTTGAAAAGCTCGGCATTCCTTTATCCGAACAAAAGATGCTTGCAAACGTCGCGGTCGATGCGGTTTTCGATTCGGTTTCGGTCGCCACGACATACAAAGAAAAACTCAAAAAAGCGGGTGTAATTTTTATGCCGTTTTCTGAAGCTTTGATCGAACATCCCGATCTGATCAAAAAATATCTCGGCTCGGTCGTTCCCGTGAGTGATAATTTCTACGCCGCTTTAAATTCAGCCGTTTTCTCTGACGGTTCATTCGTTTTCATCCCGAAAGGCGTTCGTTGCCCGATGGAGCTTTCGACATATTTCCGCATCAATACGCAAGAATCGGGACAGTTTGAACGCACGTTAATTGTTGCCGAAGAAGGTGCTTACGTTGCATATAATGAAGGCTGCACCGCGCCGCAGTTTGATACGAATCAGCTTCACGCGGCGGTCGTCGAACTCGTCGCGTTGGACGATGCGGAAATTAAATATTCGACCGTTCAGAATTGGTACGCGGGCGACGAATCGGGCAAAGGCGGAATTTATAATTTCGTGACCAAACGCGGCGCGTGTCGCGGAAAAAATTCAAAAATCTCTTGGACGCAGGTTGAAACCGGAAGCGCGATTACTTGGAAATATCCGTCCGTTATTCTTCAAGGCGACAATTCGATCGGCGAATTTTATTCGGTCGCGCTGACGAACAACGCACAGATCGCCGACACGGGAACGAAGATGATTCACATCGGCAAAAATACGAAATCGACCATCGTTTCAAAAGGAATTTCTGCCGGAAAATCAAATAATTCGTATCGCGGACTTGTAAAAGTGATGCCGAAAGCCGAAGGCGCGAGAAATTATACGCAATGCGATTCGATGCTCATTGGCGGCAAATGTGAAGCGAACACTTTTCCGTATATCGAAGTGATGAACAATTCGGCGCGTGTCGAACACGAAGCGACGACTTCCAAAATCAGCGAAGAACAATTGTTTTATCTCCAACAGCGCGGCATCTCGCAGGAAGACGCAGTTTCATTAATAATCAACGGTTTTTGCAAAGAAGTTTTCCGCGAACTCCCGATGGAATACGCCGTCGAAGCGCAAAAACTTCTCGGACTGAAACTGGAAGGAAGCGTCGGTTAAAAATATGTATTGTCCGAATTGCGGAGCTAAGAATAACAAAAAGCAGAATTTCTGCCGTTATTGCGGCTTGCATTTGCAAAACATTGAAAAAGTATTTTCTAATCAGCTCGTTTTCGGAACGGAAACGAAACGGCTGAAAAGTTTGAGGCAAATCAGACAAATAACCGATTACGTGCAGTTTTTTACGTTTTTTACGCTCGCTTTGGGATTGATATTTTTGTTTTATGATTCGTCATTCGGAAAAATGCTGATAACGGCGAGCTTGCTGGCATATTTTCTGGCAGAAACAGTGCGTCAGATTTACGGTTATTTCCAACGTCAGGATTCGGCGAAAAACAAAGAATCGGAAAATTTTAATACTTCTTCAAAAAACGAATTTGAAGCCAAAGAAACAAATAAACTTCTCGAAGAAAAACCCTTTGTTGCTGCTTCGAGCGTGACCGAAAATTCGACCGAATTACTGATCGAAAAGGTAAAAGTTAAAAATTCGGATTTGAATGTCGAAGAGACAAGACAATTGTGAAATGAACAAAATCAAGTTGCCTAACACACCCGAACCGAAAGGTCATTATTCGCCAGCCGTAGAATTTAACGGCTTAATTTTTGTGTCGGGACAATTGCCGATGAATCACGCGACGGGTGAAGTCGAAACGGGCGATATTGAAAAACAAACCGAGCTTGCTTTGCGAAATGTCGAGGCGATTTTGTCGGCGGCAAACAGCGATCTGAATCACGTTTTGCAGATGACGATCTATGTTTCGGAAATGGAACTTTGGGACAAGGTGAACGAAGTTTACAAACGCATTTTGGGCGAACACAAACCGGCGCGAGCAATCGTTCCCGTGAAAGATTTGCATTTCGGAACGAAAATCGAAATTCAGGCAATCGCGGCGTTGAAAGAAGAAATTTGAACCGCAGATTTACGCGGATAAAACCAAAAATAACATCTGTGTTTATCCGCGTAAATCTGCGGTTAATAGTTTTATGAAATTAGACATTTATCAGGTTGACGCATTCACGAGCGAAGTTTTCGGCGGAAATCCGGCGGCGATTTGTCCTTTGGAGGAATGGCTTGAAACAGATTTGATGCAGAAAATTGCGCTTGAAAATAATTTGAGCGAAACGGCATTTTTTGTAAAAAAAGATGATGTTTACGAGATTCGCTGGTTTACGCCGACTTATGAGATCGATCTTTGCGGACACGCGACTTTGGCGAGTGCGTATGTGATTTTTGAAATTTTGAAAACGGAAGAAAGTCTCGTGAAATTTCATTCGTACAAAAGCGGTGCACTCGAAGTCGAAAAACAAGGCGATCGTTTAACTCTCGATTTCCCTTCGCGTCCCGTTTTAAAAACCGAACTTCCCGAAGGTTTAAGCGAAGCGATCGGAAAAGAACCGCAAGAAACTTACAAAGCGCGTGATTATTTTCTGGTTTATGAAACAGAACAAGACGTTTTAGAAATTCAGCCGAATTTCTCAAAACTATTGGAAGTCGGCGGACACGGTTTTATCGTTACGGCAAAAGGCGAAAATTCGGATTTCGTTTCACGCTTTTTTGCGCCCGAAGTCGGCGTTTTTGAAGACCCTGTGACGGGTTCGGCACATTGCAATCTGATCCCGTTTTGGGCGGAAAGATTGGGCAAAACAGAACTTTTTGCAAAACAAGTTTCTGCTCGCGGCGGTGAACTTTTTTGTAAACTCGAAGGCGACCGTGTGAAGATCGGCGGAAATGCAGTTTTGTATTTGAAAGGTGAAATTTATGTCTAAAACTGCGATTGTCATTTTCGATAAATTTACCGATCTCGACCTTTGGCTGATGTGGGATTTGCTGAATCGTGTCAAAGTCGAAAACTGGGAAGTAAAGATTTTAGGCGAAAAAGATTTTCACGTTTCGGCGACGAATATCGAAGTAAAAACTAACGGAAAAATCGAAGAAGCAAACAATGCCGATGCCGTGCTTTTTATCAGCGGACAAGGAACGCGTGATCGAATCGCAGATGAAAATTGGCTTGGAAAGTTTGATTTGAACCCCGAAAAGCAACTGATTGGTTCGATTTGTTCGGGAAGCTTGATCTTGGCAAAACTCGGACTTTTGCAAGGAAAAACGGCAACGACTTATCCGACATCGAAAGCGGTTTTGGAAAGTTTCGGCGTTGAAGTTGTCGAAAAACCTTTTGTCGCGCACGGAAATGTCGCTACGGCAGGCGGTTGTTTGGCGCAGCAATATTTAATTCACTGGGTGATCGAAAATCTGGCTGATAAAGATTGGGCGGATTTGGTCGTCAAAGCCGTTCAGCCCGTCGGCGAAGGTTTGTTTTTTGAAGACGCGGAAGAGTTGAAAAAACTTTACGCGCCAATGACGAGCGCAGTCACAAATTAAAAAGTATCTCTGTTATTTGAAAAAATGGTTCAATATTATCTAACTACATTTTTTTTATTTCTAACTTTCGGAACTGTAATCTCTGCACAGACAACGACTTACGATACCGATTTTCAGATTTGGAACGATACGCAGTTTATAATTCCGCTTAATGAAAAGAAAGATTTGACCGCGACGATCTGGGTTTTCGGGCGTTTGGGAAATAATCTAAAAACCGCGACTGATGCGCGAATCGGCGGTTTGATAAATAAAAAGGTCAACAAAAATCTGACGTTGAGCGCGGGTTATTTGTATCGCTACTCAAATACTACTTTTACGCAGAAAAGATATGAAAGCCGCTATCTCGGCATCGCAACCGCGACGCTTCCGCTCGGCAAAAAGTTTACGCTCGTAAATCGGAATATGTATCAATACGAAGACCGATATTCGCGCCCGAATGCAAGCGTCGTGCGAAGCCGTTTTTGGTTGAAACGCGAAATTACAGTAGCGAAAAAGAAAATCGAACCGTTTGTTTCGTTTGAGCCATTTTACGATTTTCGGCTCAAAAATTTTGCCAGATACCGAACTCAAGTTGGTTTTTCGCATAAATTAAACGCAAAATTTTCGGCTGATTACTATTACGTCCGCCAAGACGAAACCGGAAACGGAACGCGTCCGGGAACTTTGAACGGAATCGGTTCGAGTTTTAGAGTTAATTTTTAAGGTTAGATTTAAAAATAGAGGCAAACAAGAATTTATTTTTCTGTTTGCCTCATAAACTCGGCAGTTAAAAAACTTAAATCTTGATTTTTTTTTCAAGTTTTAATGAAATCGGTCTTTGAAACGAGATTTTAAGCTTTCTTTTTTGATATAATGCAAAGCAAACAAGCGATTTTCTTTGAAGATTTCGGATTGTTTATCGAATAAAAATGCTCGCAGAGATCAAAAAGGAATTGGCGCGAATCGAAGACGAAAGCGAGATTAAAATCCTACTCGCCGTCGAATCGGGCAGCCGCGCTTGGGGATTTGCTTCGGCAGACAGCGATTGGGATGTGCGCTATATTTACATCCATAAATTAGATTGGTATTTGAAAATCGACGAGCAAAAAGATTCGCTCGAAGAAATTTTGCCGAACGAGCTCGATCTTTCGGGTTGGGAATTAAAAAAAGCCTTAAAACTTTTCCGAAAATCGAATCCGCCGATGCTCGAATGGTTGCGAAGCCCGATAATTTACACGGAACAATTTTCGACTGCCGAAAAATTGCGTGAATTCAGCCAAACGTATTTCAATCCGAAATCGTGTATGTATCATTATTTGAGTATGGCGAAAGGAAATTTCAAGGAATTTTTACAGCGCGATGCGGTTCGTCTGAAAAAATATTTCTACGTTTTGCGCCCTGTTTTGGCGTGCGATTGGATCAAGGAAACGAATTCGTTTCCGCCGATGGAATTTAAAAAACTGCTCGATTCGCAAGTAAAAGATGCAATAATTCGCTGCGAAATCGATGAATTATTGAAACGTAAGATCGCGGGCGACGAAATGAAGGAAGAACCGAAAATCGATATTTTGAATGAGTTTTTGGAAGAAAAGATAAATTTTTACAACGATTTTGTCGGCGAAATCGAAGCTAACGAAAAGCCGAACACAGAAATGCTCGACACGCTTTTCAAAGAAACGATTTTTGAGGTTTGGAAATAAATGAAAGACGGAATTTGTCCGAAATGTAAGTCGGAAGAAGTATATATTGATACTGCAAACAGGCACGGAATTATCGTTCCGGTGCATAGTTTGGCAACTCGCCCAACGCATTTATACGTTTGTGTGGATTGCGGTTATCTCGAATTTTATGCACGGACGGGCTTTGATTTGCAAAAGGTAAAAGAAAAATTCAAAAAAGTTAAAAATTAAGGAAATTTAATAAAAATGTTATTAGAAATAAAAGATTTACACGCAGGAATCGAAGGAAAAGAGATTTTAAAAGGCTTGAATTTGACGGTCAATAAAGGCGAAGTTCACGCGATTATGGGACCGAACGGTTCGGGAAAATCTACTTTGTCGAAAGTTTTAGCCGGTCATCCAAGTTATGAAGTAATTTCGGGCGAAGTAGTTTACGAAGGCAAAAATCTGCTCGAACTCGAACCCGACGAACGCGCTCGGAGCGGCGTTTTTCTCGCGTTTCAATATCCGGTCGAAGTTCCGGGCGTTTCAAATTCGCAGTTTTTGCGGCTCGCTTACAATGAAAAAATGAAGCATTTGGGCGAAGAAGAACTCGATCCGCTCGAATTCAACGATTATTTGACGGAAAAAGCGAAGATCGTCGAAATGGACAAATCGTTTTTCAAGCGTTCGGTCAACGAAGGCTTTTCGGGCGGTGAAAAGAAACGCAATGAAATTTTGCAAATGGCTGTTTTAGAACCGAAGCTCGCGATTCTTGACGAAACCGATTCAGGATTGGACATCGATGCTTTGCGAATCGTTGCCGAAGGCGTAAATAAATTGCGTTCATCAGAAAACGGAATAATTCTCGTCACACATTATCAACGGCTTTTGAATTACATTCAGCCTGATTTTGTGCACGTTTTGGCAAACGGAAAAATCGTCAAAGAAGGCGGCAAAGAATTGGCTTTAGAATTAGAAGAAAAAGGCTACGATTGGGTAAAAGCGGCGACTAAATAAGCGCGAATTTGAGGCAAATTCGCAAAAAATATGACACAAAAATCCGAATCGAAAAATTCAAATCTTGCATTGATTCTAAAGGTTTTGTGGGCAGCGGTTTTGCTCTTCGGCTTTTTATATTTTCGCGGCGAAGATTTGGGCAAATTAGGCAGTTTGCTCGGAAATTTGACCGACGGAAAACTGTTCGGCGCAAACGGTTTCGGCGAAAGCATTGCAGGAATTTTCAGCGCGAGTTTGATCGCCGCTTCGTGGTTCGGTTTCGGTTCTTTGATAACGAATTTGTTGAAAAAGTTTTTTGCCAAAGATGAAAACGCGGAAAATGATTCGCCGTTTTTGGAAACGGCAAGAAGTTTTGCGGTCGGCGCGGGAATTTGGTCGCTGATCTGGTTTTTTCTCGGAATTTTCGGCGCGTATAACAAAATTTCGGCGATTGTTGCAGTAATTTTCGGCGTTTGTTTGGCTGTTTGGAAGTTTTTGGAAAACCGAAAATCGGTTGAAAAATCGAACGAAAATTTCGATATTGCCGGAAAAATCGCGTTTGGATTGGTTTTATTTTTGCTGGTTTTGGCATTGATTTCGGCGATTGCGCCGCCGATTGCGAAAGATACTTTGCTTTATCATTTTGCCGTTCCGAAAAACTTTATCGCCGCCGGAAATAATTCGGTAATTGAAGGAAACATTGCGAGTTATCTCGCTTTGGGAACGGAAATGCACGTCGTTTGGGCGATGCTTTTGGGAAATTCCGTCAACGCACGTGTTGGAGAAATTTCCGCCGGAGTTACGGTTTTCGCGTTTTTGCCGATTCTACTCGTCGCAATTTACGGTTGGTCGCGCGAACTCGGATTGAATAAAACTTGGGCGATGATTTCCGCGCTTCTTTTTGCGAGCATTCCGACGGTTTATCACGTTGCTTCGGGCGGTTATATCGATCTTGCGCTGACGCTTTTCGTGACGCTTGCGGTTCATTCGATTGCGCGTTGGTGGCACGATCTGAGCAATGAAAGATTGGTTTTTGCGGCAATTTTGCTCGGTGCGGCTTTGTCGGTAAAACTGACGGCGGCGTTTACGATAATTGCGCTTGCTTTCATCGTTTTATTGCGAATCCGCGAAGAACAAACGGCTGAAAAACCGCAAATTACGCAGATTTTTACGAAAGGATTTTTGACATTTCTGGCGGCGGGACTTTTGGCAAGTCCTTGGTATTTGCGTGATTGGGCTGCAACCGGAAGCCCGATCTTTCCTTTTTATATGAATTTATGGAAAGGAACCGCGACGGGTTGGGATTCGGAAAGATCGGTTCTTTTTCAAGTGATAAATACGCATTACGGCGGATTTCCGAAAGGAATCACTGATTATTTGATCTCGCCTGTGATGATTTCGCTCAGAGCACAACCAGAACTTCCCGAATTTTTCGACGGCGTTTTGGGAATCGCGTTTTTATTCGGAATTCCTTTAATTATTTGGGCTTGGCGGCGTTCGCTTTTGAAAACGGAACTGAAACTGGGAATTTTGGTCGCAGGTTTGCTGTTTTTATTCTGGCTTTTTACGAGTCAACAGCTTCGTTATCTGCTGCCGATTTTTCCAATTTTGGCAATTTCGATCTGTTTTTCGGCGAGCTTGCTTTCGCTTGAAAATAAACTTTCAAAGCAAGTTTGGACGGCTATCTTTTTGATAATTTCATTTGTCGGCACGGGCGTGACGCTGGCTTGGTTTGCGCAAAAAAGTCCTTTGCAGGTTGCACTCGGCGGTGAGACGCGCGACGAATATTTGACGGCGAACATTGATTATTATCCGTATTATCAACTAATTAACACCCAATTGCCGCCGGATGCGAAAGTTTGGCTGATAAATATGCGGCGCGATTCTTATCTGATTGAAAAACCGTATTTTTCGGATTATATGTTTGAAGATTGGACGCTGAAACAGTTTTCGGAAGAATCGAATTCGGTTAATGAACTTCGCGCAAAGGCGAAAAAATTAGGCATTACGCATATTTTGGCACGGCACGATTTTCTACTCGATTTCGATAAATCGGTCGTCGTCGATCCGCAAAAACGAACCGAAACGGAAAATCGCAAAAAACTGCAAATGGTGAAAGATTTTATATTAGACGGCAATAATACGCTCAAAGCGGACAAGCGTTTCAGTCTTGCAAAACTGCCGTAAAAGATTTTAATAAAAAGGTTTATAAAAATGACACAAGTTGTGAAAGAAACGATTTATACAAATTATTTCAAAGAATTTATTGCCAACGAAAACAATGGCGAACTGAAAAATCTGCGCGAAAAAGCGTTTGAGTTTTTCACGGAAAACGGTTTTCCGACGCCGCAAAATGAAGAGTGGAAATATACGAACGTAAAGCCGATTTCGGATTTGGGATTTCGGATTTGGGATTTGAAATCGAGCGATGGCGTGAACGAATTTTTGAAGCAATTTAATTTTGAACGCAACGGATTTACGGCGTTGAATCTGGCGTTTGCGAATGTCGTTTTGGTGACGATTCCGAAGGAAACTTCGGTCGAAAAACCGATCGAATTTAATTTCAATGCAGAAGAAAATTCGGCGAATTTTCCGCACATTATCGTCGTTGCCGAAGCCGGAAGTAAAGCGACGATCATCGAAAATTACGAATCGAGCGCGGAAAGTTTTACGAATACGGCAATTCAGATTTTCGTCGCGGAAAACGCGAATCTGACGCATTATCGCGTCCAAAAAGAATCGGCAGAAGCGTTTCACATCGGGACGACTGAAATCACTCTAAAACGCGGAAGTCTTTATAATTCAACGAATATAAACTTGGGAGCAAAATTGTCGCGGCACGATATTCATCTGAAATTTACCGAAGAAGGCGGCGAAGCGTTTGTTGACGGACTTTATATGCTTTCGGGCGAACAGCATCACGACACGCATTCGGAAATCGATCACGCACTTCCGAACTGCGTTTCGCATCAAACCTACAAAGGCGTTTTGAACGACAAATCGCGCGGAGTTTTCAACGGCAAAGTTTTCGTCCGCGAAAACGCTTCGGGAACCGACGCACAGCAATCGAACAAAAATCTTCTGCTTTCAAACGACGCGCGGGTTGACACAAAACCGCAGTTAGAGATTTTCAACGACGACGTAAAATGTTCGCACGGCGCAACCGTCGGGCAGTTGGAAGACGAAGAATTGTTTTATTTATTGAGTCGCGGTTTGAACGAAAGTTTGGCAAAAAATCTTTTGACTTACGGTTTCGCGGAAGAAATCGTGAATAAGATCGAAATCGAATCGATCAAAAAAGAATTGGACGAAGCGGTTTTGAATCGTTTGAATACGAGTTTAGAAGCGTAGTTTGAGGTAAAAATTATGAGCGAAATTTTGACGATGGAAGAGATCGAAAAAAAATATGACGGCGAATGGGTTTTGATCGAAGATGTCGAAGCCAATGAGCAGTTGGAGATTCTGCGCGGAAAAGTAACTTATCACGGTAAAGATAAAAACGAGCTGCATCAGATAGCGATGAAATCTGAATCAAAACATCTCGCTTCGCTGTTCATCGGCAAACCCGATCCGAATATGGGATTTATGTTGGGCTTTGAAAACGTATAAATTTTTATGAAATTTAAGTTTAAAGCCGATTACGGATTGGTTTACGTGCGCGTCAAAGTCGGTTTTGCAGATAAAGAATTCATATTGAATTTGGCACTCGACACAGGCGCAAGCGGCACGATAATTTCGGCGAAAAAATTGCGCGAAGTCGGTTACGATTTGGACAATCCCGAAGATGAAATTTATATCACGACCGGAAGCGGTTTGATATTTGTTCCGAAGATTACGATTGAAAAATTGACGGCGTTAGGCAAAGAAGTTTCGGATTTTGTCGTCATCGCTCACGATTTCCCGCCGACATCGAGCGTTGACGGCGTTTTAGGTTTGGACTTTTTGCGTGAAAGCATTTTGACGGTTGATTTTGTGGAAGGTGAAATTGAATTAATTTGAAAAATGTTGAAAGCGATTTTTGTGACAGCAGAAGTTATAAAAGGGCAAGACAAAAAGACTCTTGTTGTAAATGGTGAGTTACAAGAAGGAGAAATTCAAGTAGGAATGTTTCTAAAAATTGCTTTTAACGCTTCTTTCGGAATGACAGTTCCGATTTCAAAAATTGTAAATAAATCTGGAAATCAAATGACTTTGATTTTAGATTGCAAAGATGAAGAAGGTGCAAATTTCGTTGAATCAATGAATTTTGAACATGAATGGGTTGAAATTCAAGACGAAGAATAAAAATATGACAGCAGTAAAAGAAATGAGCAATTTTGATGTAAATAAAGTTCGTGCGGATTTTCCGGTTTTGTCGCAGACGGTGAACGGCAAGCCGCTCGTTTATCTCGACAACGGCGCGTCTTCGCAAGTGCCGAATCTGGTGATCGAGCGCGGTTCAAAATATTTGGCGGAAGAGCATTCGAATATTCATCGCGGTGTGCATTATTTGTCGCAACACGCGACGACGGCTTATGAAGCGGCGCGTGAAAAGGTGAAACGCTTTATCAATGCGCCGTCGGCGAAGGAATGCATTTTCGTGCGCGGCTGCACCGAAGGCGTGAATTTGGTTGCTTATTCCTACGGTCGAAAATTTATCGGCGAAGGCGACGAAATTATTCTTTCGCAGATGGAACATCACGCCAATATTATTCCTTGGCAGGTCATCGCGGAAGAAAAAGGCGCGAAAATTCGTGTGATTCCGATGAATGAACGCGGCGAACTCATCATTGAAGAATACGAAAATATGCTCAATGAGCGGACGAAAATCGTTGCGATCACGCACGTTTCAAATTCACTCGGAACGATCAATCCGGTCAAAGAAATGATCGCCACGGCTCATAAATTCGGCGTTCCCGTGCTGATTGACGGAGCGCAGGCGATTCCGCATTTTCCGGTTGACGTGCAGGATTTGGACGCGGATTTTTATACTTTTTCGGGTCATAAAATGTTTGCGCCGACGGGTTCGGGCGTGCTTTTCGGAAAGAAAGAATGGCTCGACAAAATGCCGCCGTATCAAACCGGCGGCGGGATGATTCGCACCGTCACGTTTGAAAAAACGACTTACGCGCCGATTCCCGAAAAATTCGAAGCCGGAACGCCCGCGATCGCGGCAAACATCGGTTTAGGCGCGGCGGTTGATTATTTGAATTCGATCGATTTCGAAGCCGCCGCAAAATACGAACACGAATTGCTTGAATACGCGACCGAAAAACTTTCCGCGATCGAAGGCGTAAAAATCATCGGAACGGCAAAAGAAAAAGCGTCGGTGATTTCGTTCACGATCGAAAATGTTCACCCGCACGACATCGGCACGATCTTAGATCAACAAGGAATCGCCGTTCGCGCCGGACATCATTGCGCTCAGCCCGTAATGCAGTTTTTCGACGTTCCCGCGACGGCTCGCGCTTCGTTCGCTTTTTACAACACGAAGGAAGAAGTGGATAAATTAGCCGAAGCGATTCAAAAAGTTATTGATGTTTTTGCTTAAAAAGAGTTAATATTTTGATAACTCAGGAGTTCAAAATATATGACAAAATTTCTAAGCATAATGCTTGTACTTTTTTCGGCAACGGTAGTAAATGCCAGCCAAAATTATTTGGTTAGCAATCAAAACTTGTTCACAAAAGCAACGATGAACTGTCTTAACGGCGATGTGCTCAACTGTATGGGCGGAGCAGACGGTCATCATATTTATGAAGAAGAAACGGAATGCCCGGTCGGCGGTGA
>DAITPE010000002.1:0-31792 GCA_036833775.1 Pyrinomonadaceae bacterium
GCCGTTGTAAAAAATCGTTGCTTGTCCGGGCGTGATCGCGGATTGCGGTTCGTCGAAAACGATTCTTGCGCGGTTTTCGGGCAAAGCATAGATCGTTGCGGACGCAGGTTCGTGGCGATAACGGACTTTAACGTGTGCGCGAACAGGTTCGTTCGGTTCATCGAAAGCAACCCAATTTACGCCTTTTGCAGTGAATTCCAATGAACTCAATTCTTCTTTTTCGCCCGCGATGATCTGATTTTTCGCGCGTTCGATCTGCACGACATAGAGCGGTTTTTCGTGCGCGATTCCCAAACCGCGCCGTTGTCCGATCGTGTAGCGGTGAATTCCCGTATGTTCGCCGATCTTTTCGCCTTTTGTGTTGACGATTTCGCCCGCTTTCGGCAATTCTTCGGTGCGGTTTTCGTGTTCCAGATAGCGGTCGATGAATCCCGAATAATTTCCGTCCGGCACGAAGCAGATTTCCTGCGATTCCTGCTTTTCGGCAACGTAAAGATTCGCGTCGCGCGCAATGTCGCGGACTTCGGATTTCAACATTTCGCCGAGCGGAAAATAGGCGTGTGAAAGCTGTTCCTGCGTGAGTTCCCACAAGAAATAGCTTTGATCTTTCCAATGATTTTTGCCGCGAAAAAGCCGATAACGATTCGCTTTTTCATCAAATTCGACCCGTGCATAATGTCCGGTCGCAACTTTTTCACAGCCCAAACTCATCGCCATTCGATCGAGCGAAGCGAATTTCAGACGAGAATTGCACGCGACGCAAGGAATCGGCGTTTCGCCGCTCAAGTAACTTTGCACGAAAGGTTCAACGACGGATTTTTCGAATTCCTGTTCGAGATTTAAAACGTAAAACGGCATTCCCAAACTTTCGGCAACGCGCCGCGCGTCGTAAACGTCGTCGAGCGAACAACAGCGCGACGGCAACGGATCGCCGTTTTCGTCAACCGAAATTCCGCGCCGCTGATTCCACAACTGCATCGTAAAACCGACCAATTCGTGTCCTTGTTCTTTTAATAACGCGGCGGCAGATGAAGAATCCACACCGCCGCTCATTGCTACTGCGATTTTCATAAAAACTCCAAACTTAGAGTATAACTTTTTGCGCTAAGGTTGGAAAATTATTTTCAGTTTCGCTTTGATCGCTTCGGAGTAAGCGATTGAGCCTGCGACATTCGGATGCGCGACCGAAGCGAGTTCGCACAAACGCGTCGAGAAAATTCCGAAAGGTTTATATTTTATATTTTTGAAAACCTGCGGGCATTCCGTTTTGCGTTCGTTGTAAACGAAATCTTCAGGTTTGTTGTCTTTGTCCATTCCCCACAGCATCGGTTTTTTTGTAGCGAAACAAGTTTCTTCCGTGATCGGGGATTCGACGAAAATTGCGCGGCTGAAACCGCATTTTTCGTTGATGGTTTTTACCGCGTCGCGCAATTCTTTGTTCGATTCCGAAACCCAAATCCGCGAGCGTTCCGCCGTTGCTTTGCGGACGATTTTCATAAATTGTTTGCTGAAATCATTTGTCAGCGCAAATTGTAAAAAATGCGGAAATTTGACGATTTTCATCAAATATTTCGTCAATTTATTTACATCGCTTTTCGTTGAAACGATCGGAAAATAACCGAGCACGACGACGTAAGCGTTCGGGAAAATTTCGGTCGTGTGATCGAGCAGTTTCGTCATTGCGGCGTGAAGATAGTTGTGAATCATTTTCCGCATTTTGCTTTCGCGCAAAAACGGATTGACCGTATTTCCGACGACGAGATCAGTGATTCCGCCCGAGATCATCACGAGCCTGACATTGGCGGGATTTTCGTATTCTTTGTAAGCAGTTTCGATCTGAAATGTCGTCGAAGGAAACGCAAGATCGGCTTCCGCGTAATGAAATTTTTCGACATCTTCGCCGCATTTCTGCATTTCGGCAATTTGTTTTTCGTGAATATAAATCTGTGCACCCGAATGCGCTTTGACCTTTAAATTTACTTTGCGTTTTTGCCCGAAAACTTCTTTTTCGAGCCAATCTTTGACGAGATAATAAAACTTATCTTTCTCGCGCAAACCTTGTCCCCAGATGAACGAATCACCGACGACAAGCATCTCGAAAGCTTCTTCTTCGTTGGGAGAAAAATCGAACGGAAAAGAGTTTCTGCTTAAAAATAATAAACCGGCGGATGCGCTTAACTGCCGCAAAAAACGGCGGCGCGAATATCGTGTCATCGCAGTTTCCTCCTTTCTCCAAAATCTTTTATTTTCAATTTCGGTCGGCATTTGATAGTTTATAAATACTGACCTCTGATTGAATTATAGATAAAAAAACGCTTGAGTTTTAGCGTAGAAAATATGAAAAAATGTCCGCAATGTAATAAAGTTTTTGATGATAATCTCGTCTATTGCACACAAGACGGAACGCCGCTCGTCACCGAAAATTTTGCGCCGCCGTCCGAAATGTCGGAAGATGCGGAAGAAGAAACCGTGATTCACCGCGAACCGATCGTCGTCGATTTTTCGCAAACCGCCGCGCCGACCGAACAACTCAATTATCAAACGCCGCCGCCAATTCCTGCGCCGATCATCGTCGAAAGAAAAAGCAATTTTTGGAAATATCTGCTTTTTATGTTCGTCGGTTTGGTTTTCGGCGGAAGTCTGGTTTTAGCCGCGCTGTTTTTGTCGGGCAAGCTTTCGCCCGCGAACAATTCGCAAACGGCTAAAACAAATAATTCAAACACAGCAAATTCCGCCAATAAAACGCCGCAAAAATCGCCGACCGCCACGCCGACGCCGTTTCCGCTCAACAGCGAACATCAAACGCGCACCGAAGAAGACAACGAAGAATTTAACGGTCGCGTGATCGCTTCGACCGCTTTCGTGCGCTCCGCGCCGTCGAAAGATGCCGCGCAGAGCGATCTTTTACCAAAAGACGATCGTTTAAAAATAGAAAAACGTGCAAACGACAACAGTCCTTGGTATTACATCTCCTGCGAACACGGAACCGCCGGATGGATGCACGGCGACACGATCGAATTTACGAAAGACGCTTTCTAAAATAACGCAGCCGTCTCGATTGCAGTAACGGGCGCGTTTGAAATCAAAGAGAATTCAGCCGCAAAAAGGCACAAAATTATCAAAAAATTGCTTTTGAGTTTTTTGCGCTTTTTTGCGGCTATTAAATTTTCCCCGTGAATGTGTTCCGCATTCACCTGCTTTAATTTTCTTGTTTCGGACGATATTTCGGCAAAGTATTCTCGTAAACAAGTCTGAAAATTCGATCGTTTTCGTCTGAATCAGGCGCGTAATTATTTAATTCCGTGAAGGTCGTAAAACCGAAATCGCCTGCTTGATAAGGGTTTGCGCCCGATTTCAACAACAAAACGAAAAGATTGTCCTGTTTAGTTTTCGCGGCGATTCTGATCGTATTGTTTTTATTTGCGTCGGAATCGTTCGGATTCGCACCCGCTTTGAGCAATGCCGCGACGATCTCTTTTGCGTTAAAATTGCCTTTCAAAACTGTTTGAACGATCGCCGTTTCGCCTTTTTTGTCCGTTAAATGCAGATTCGGTTTGCCTTTGAGAATTTCCGTGACGGTTTCGATGTCGGTTTCGGTCGCCCAAACAAGCGCGGTTTTGCCGAATTTATCCTGCTCGTTTATTTTCGCGCCTGCTTTGAGCAAAAGCGGAATCATCTGATCGCGCCCGAATCGCGCCGCCGTCATCAATGGCGTAGATTTTCCGCCCGCAACGATATTGACGTTTGCTTTTGCGGCAATCAAAGTTTGCGCCGCGTAAATTTCGTCGCTCAAGATCGCATAAAAAAGCGCGGGTTTGCCGTCTGCATCGGTTTCGTCGATTTTCGTGCCTTCTTTTATTAATCTTTTCAATTCAGCTAAATCGCCGTTTTGCGCCGCAATCATTAATGCGGTCGGATTTTTTGAAGCGTCAACAATCTTTTTCGTTCCCGAAATCGCTTGCAGATTCGGCGTTTTCATCGCCGCCGAAAGCCTGTAAAAAATCGCCGAACGATTGTTTTTTCGCGCCAGACTCAAAGCCGTTTCGCCCGTTTTATCCTTCAAAAAAACATTTGCGCCGTTTCTCAAAAGTGTTTTTACGATGTCGTGATTACCGTTTTCAGCCGCGATCATCAGCGCGGTTTTACCGTTTTTGTCTGGCAAATTCACATTCGCCGCCGCAAATTTAAATGTTATTTCGCTCTTTTCCAACGTCGGATTTTTGATGCCGTGAAGCAAAAGCGCGACGAGTTCTTTTTCGTTGTTTTCCGCCGCGTAAATAAGCGGCGTTGCGCCCCAATTTGCAGGAAAATTCGCGTCGATGTTTTCGTGCGTCAGCAATGCAACGATGAGCGGAAAATTTTTGCTCCGCATCGCACGAAAAAGCGGCGTTAAGCCTTCTTTGTCGAGTTCATTCGGATTTTTCAGCATTTCATAAGCAAATCCCTGAAACAAAAAAGAATCGGTTTGATAACTCAGTTCGAGCGGAGTCAAGCCGTTTTTATTGCGTTTTTGCAGATTTTCACGGTTAAGTTGCCGATATTTTTCCTGCGCCTGCGCGTCGGAAATATTTCCGCCGAGCGGAAAAACCGTGCGTCCGAGCAAAAACCGAAAACGAAACGGATTGTCGGCGCGAACGGCGTAAAAATAGATATTCTCACCTTCTTCATCAACGTCGTCGGCAATATTCGACAAAGTCATTCCGACCGCTTTCGACAATTCCAGATCATCGTAATAAACCGCCGCCATCGCCAAGCTCGCCTTTAATTTTCCGAAACGAAATTGATTCGCCGCTTGAATTTTTTCCTTCGCAGTTTCCTTCTGATATTCGGTTTCGGTTTTCAAATTTCCGCTTTTTTCGATCAAATGCCGCCAAATTTGTTCGCCGAGCGTTTCGCCCGTGTCGGCATTGTGCAGATGCTGAAAACCGTTGCGCCCGTAAATGTCTTTGGCGTTTGGATTCGCACCTTTGGAAACGAGATAGTCGGTCATTTTTGGTTTTGAATTCTTTTTCGCTTCCATAGCTTCTTCGGTATTCACGAAATCGAAAATCTCGCCGAGCAGAAACGGCGTTACGCCGAAATCATTGCGGACATTTACGTCCGCCCCTGCTTCCGTGAGCATTTTGACGAGTTCCCAAATTTTTTCTTCTCTTTCTCTGTTTTTGAACAAATCACAACGAAAGGCGAGCAAAATTGCGGGTTGCGCGAAACGATCACGCGAATTCGGCGAGATTTTCTGACCGAGCAATTCTTTGACAATTTCGTTTTGACATAAACGCGCCGCCAAAGCCAATTTTTCTTCCAAGATCGGATTTTGCGCGTTTATATTTTGCAGAAAACCGACAAAAACCAACGAAATCAAAAGCGAAAAATAGAATCCGTATTTTTTCATCGCTTTAAACTACAAAAAATTAACAGGGATAACAAGATAGACAAGGATAGAATGTAGGTTTGTTTACTATGTTTTATCCTTTTAATCCTGTCATCCCTGTTAATTCTGTATTTCGGTCTATAAAACTTTGTGGATTCCGAGAATGATGTAATAAGAAATCGCGGCGATGATGGCAGCCGCAGGAATCGTTAAAAGCCAAGCCCAGACGATCTTTCCTGCCACGCCCCATTTGACGGCGGAAAGTCGCTTTGTCGAACCGACACCGACGATCGCGCCCGTGATCGTGTGCGTTGTCGAAACCGGAATTCCGAAATGCGTGGCAATCGCCAAAGTAATTGCGCCGCCCGTTTCCGCACAAAAACCGCCGACAGGCTGAAGTTTTGCGATCTTTGAACCCATCGTTTTAACAATTCGCCAACCGCCCGTCAAAGTTCCCAAACCGATCGCCGAATGTGCGGAAAGCACGACCCAGAGTGGAATTTCGGGGAGTTTTCCGCCTTCGCCTGAAGTCAGAAAACCGCCCGCAACCAAAACTGCGGTGATGATTCCCATCGTTTTCTGTGCGTCGTTTCCGCCGTGTCCGAGCGAATAAGCGGCGGCTGAAAATAGCTGTCCGACGCGGAAACCTTTATCTACTCTGGCAATCGAAGTATTTCTGAAAATCCAGAAAACCGACAACATCAAGATAAAGCCGAGTGCCATTCCCATCAAAGGCGCGAGAACGATAAACGAAAGCGTCAAATACCAACCCGAAGGAATGATTACGCCTTTGTCGCCGAAAGCGGCGATGAACGAGCCGAAAATGCCCATTTCGCTGCCGTGCGTGCCGATATATGCGGCAATCGCCGCGCCTGCATAACCGCCGATCAAAGCGTGCGAACTCGAGGTTGGAAGTCCGAGATACCAAGTGACCAGATTCCAAGTAATAACGCCGATTAAGCCTGCGAGCAGAACATACAGCCGATAATTTTCGGGAATATAATCTTTGTTGACCAAACCGCCGCCGATCATTTTGGCGACTGCCGTTCCGAAAACGGCAAACGCGATAAAGTTGAAAAACGCCGCCCAAGCAACCGCAACTCCGGGCGATAAAACTCTCGTCGAAACAACCGTTGCAATCGAATTTGCCGCGTCGTGCATTCCGTTCGTGTAATCGAAAACGAGCGCGACCACGATGATAAATATTACGAGCGCATGTGTAGCTTCCATAATTTGAATAGTAGAGAGTAGTGAGTAGAGAGTGGCGAGTTTAAGAGTTTCTCTCTACTCGCCACTCTCTACTCACTACTTTTTTTAGTTATGTTTCAAAATGATGCTTTCGATGATCGTGGCGACCGATTCACAGCGGTCGGTGGCGTTTTCGAGAATTTCGTACAGCTCTTTGTATCGAATAACGGTCAGCGGATCGGTCGTATTTTTGAAAAGATGTCCGATCGCTCGAAAATAAATTTCGTCGGCTTCGTTTTCAAGGCGGTGAATTTCGACGAAATGTTTGTTCATATCGACCGGTTTTTTCAAGTTTGCAACCGCCGCATTGATCGCGTTTGCAAGTCCTTGAATCTTTTGCGCCAGCGAAACCGCAAATTCGTTGATCTCGCGAATGTCATACATCACGATCGCGCGCGCTCCGGCATCGATGTAATCGCAAACGTCGTCGAGCGCGACCGACAAAGTGTAAATATCTTCGCGGTCAAACGGTGTGATGAACGATTTATTCAATTTCGTCGTCAGTTTGTGCGTCACATCGTCGCAAGCGTGTTCGGCATCTTTGATGCGTTTGGCAAAAGATTCAAAATCGCCGTTTTTGTTCTGCATCATTTCGACGAGAATGTTTGAAGCTTCCTGAATTTTTTCGGTCATTTGCGTAAAAAGAACGAAATATTCGTCTTCACGCGGCAATAAGCTAAAAGCCATTTTTATTATCTCCGTATCTACTTTTAAATTGAGAAATTAAAAATATATCCGAACGAATCCGGCTTGTCTATTTCATCAATTTATTAAAAAGTTAATGATAAAAACTTGTAAAACTAATTTGCGAAATTCAACCCTTAAAAACTATTTCGCACGGCTGTGTTTGATAAATGCGGCTTCGCGTAAATAGACGTTCAACTCGCAAATATCTTTGACGTAATCGCCGATCCTTTCTAAATGTTTCGCGACAAAAAGAAGATGCGCCGCGCTCGTCGTCGAATGCGGATTATCGATCATCAATTCCAGCAATTCATTGAAAACACGATGATAAGCTTCGTCGATTTCCGCGTCGCGTTTGATTAATTCACGCGAAACTTGCGAATCTTCTGACGTAAAAGCATCGAGCGCAGTTCTCAGCATTTCCGCCGCGATTTCCGCCATTCGCGGCAGATCAGTGTAATTTTTAAGCTGCGGTTCATTATTCAAAATGATCGCCGCTTCGGCAATACTTCCCGCGTGATCGGCAATTCTTTCGAGAATCGGCGTGATTTTCGCAACCGAAATGACGAATCGCAGATCGTGCGAAGCAGGTTGCTGATGTTCGAGAATTTCAACGCTCAAACGATCGATCTCGAGTTCCATCCGATCGATCACCGAATCTTCCGTAAAAACCTGCTTCGCAAGCTCGCTGTCGCGCTGCGTCAAAGACTGCATCGCACGATGAAGCGCGGCTTCGGTCTTTCCGCCGAGCAGCAATATTTTGTCGCGCAAAACGTCCAGTTGATAATCTAACGAGCGATTTTCCATTTCAGTAAAGCAGTGAATTAACAAAAAAAACGATTTCGATTTTAGGAACTAAAGTTAATTTTCCTCGATTGCTCCCGATTTCCGATTTTTATCAGTGAAATCGATCTTTTGTTCATAAACATCAATTTAAGCAAGGCTTTAGACTTTTATGCTCAATCGAGATTTTTACTTGATTATAGTCTAAAGTTTGAGCTTACAGGTTAAATTATACTTAAATTTTTCACGGTCGCTTTTTTCCCGAACGCAGATTTAACATTTAATTAACATTGTTCTAACATTGGGTAAATATAATTTGAATTAAAAATTTTCCGGCTTTGTTTTTGATACGGTCAGACTATAGAAAATGAAAGTATATTTTCGAGTTTAGGAATGAATTTATGAATCTATTAGACGAATTGGGAAATGATCTGGCGTTTGCATTTTTGGTGGAAAAAAGGCACGTAGAAAAAATCGATTCAAAAGAAGTTGTCGTTTTGATAAAGCGGATCAAAGACGTTCTGAAACCGATCTCATCGCCGAAAAGACCGTTCAGAAACTTTCTGCCGATCGAAAAAAAACTTCCGAATATGTTTAGTTGAAGAATTTAGAGATTTAAAGGCTGAACAAATAATTTATTGCCGGAAGCTGTCGGCATTTCGCAAACGCCGACGATCTTGCCGAGAATTTCGATTTCGCTTTCATCAAATAATTGCGGTTCGCTCTCGCCGCTTTCCAAACATACGATACCGAATTCGCATTCATAAAATCCGCAAAAAACAGATTTCGTTTCCTTTTCCGAAACTACCGCCAATTCGCCGCTTTTGATTGATTCTTTGACAACGATCGCCAATGAGTTTTGTTTTAAACCGACCGATTCGAGATGTGTGTTTTGAATTTTGACGACTTGAATATCGTTGTAATGTGAGAGCTGCGAAGGTAATACGAATTCGAGTTCGTTTTCCGAATTTGTTTCCTTCGTTTCGACCTCAAATTCTTGCGTTTCTCGAATTTCTTGAACTTGATCCGCTTTTACCGAATCTTTTTCCCGCAAAGCCGTTTCAAATTCTCTGATGAGATTGTCGGCAGTATCTTCGCCCGAATGTATCTTGGCGATTTCGACCGCTTCAAAAAGACATTTCGTTGCCGCCGAAATATCGTCAAGATTTACCAATGCCTTCACTTTCGTCAGCATCGTTTCGACCAAATAGCCCTTGTTTTCGGTTTTGGAAAGAATCTTCAAAGCTTTTTCGACCGTTTTCAGCGCGTCATTAAATTTTAGTTCGTGCAGATAAATTCCGGCTTTCGTGTCGATCGAAAAACCTTCACGCGTGCGGTCTTTGATCTGATTGAAAACTTTCATGGCATTATCAACCGAAAGATGCGCCTGTTGGAATCGTTTTTCCAATTTATACAATTGCGCCAGATTATTTTCTACGATACCAAGATGAATTTTATGCCGCGATTTTTGGTGATAATAGCGCGCTAATTCCAAATATTGCAGATTTTTCTGATGGTTTCCGAGCTTTTCATAAGCAACCGCCACATTAGTTGCAAAACTGCCGTTTAAAAACGCGTCGCCGTAAAGATTGAGTGTTTTTTCGATCTTTTCTGCCAGATTAATGTTTTCTTTATATTTTTGAAGTGAAAGATTCATCAAACTTTGAATTATGTATGTATAAAGTTTGACAGGATTCGATTCAGGAAGATTAAAAGAAAAGGAATCATCGAGCCAGATTTTTACGTCGTCAAATTCACCTGCTCGCCAAAAAGCCAGAGCCAGATAATTATCGCATTCGGCTATTTTCTCGTGATTATTTAAGTCAATAAATAATTCACGCGCCTGTGTCAGTAGATTTTTCGAGTTTATTTGTGCATTCGGAGTTTGATCGTTGTGACCATGAAAGCCGATTAAAGCACCGAGTCTTAAAAGCATTTCAGCTTTTTCTTCATCGGGAAAATCGTTGACAGCAGGCGGCGTATCTATATGATTCCAAAGCTGTTTAGCATAAGACAAAGCTTCTGCGTATCTGCCTTGTCTTTCTAATTTGAAAAGTTTTTCAATTAGAACAGCCGGAAGCGCAATAATTTGTGTGTGGAGAGTTTTCATCGAACTAATTTAATGAAATTCTTGCCATTATAACCACGATATGCTTAAAGTATCAAGGTAATAACCAACAAAACAATCCCCCAAGGAGATAAAATAATGAAAAACACAATCAAACTTTTCTTAGTCGTAGTTCTTTTCTGCTCAACCGTTTTCGCTGATGGCAGCATGGGCGCAGGCGGTTTTACCGATGACGGAAGTATGGGCGCAGGCGGAAGAACTTGCACCGTCAACTGTTCCAAATCGACAGTTAATCCGAATTCGACAGAAAAAAATTCGACAAATTCCGTGTTCGAAATCGTCAGCGAATATTTGATTTCGATCTTCGGATAAAAATTGATCAGGGAATTACGCAATCGAAAAAATGTTTCGTAACAAATTAAAAAGAAATTCTATTTCAAACTGCGTAGTTTCTATAAATGAATAATCGGAATCATTTTTTCGTAAAAATTGAAGAATTTTCTTTGATCGCTTCGAACTTGATTCCATCGGAGGCAACTTTCACGATCTTTTGCTGTTCGATTTCTTTTTCAGACTGAACGGGTTTGTCCCGTAAAGCAAAAAGTTCGTTGAATACTTCCACACATTGCCGCCTGACAAATGTCTTCATTTGGTCAGAAAGTAGAAGTGTGTCTGAATCTTTCTTTTTCAGAGCAAACTTTTCCCCTTTTCCGGTCAACAGCCAATGAATCGAATATTCGGTTCGCTCGGCGATCAGCAGTAAAACATTCGTATCGGGCAATCTGCCGTTCAAATAATTTCGCGCCGCCTGATAAGAAATTTGCAGTTTTTGCGCCAATTCCGCCGGCTGATTTGTCCGGCAAACTTCGACAAGTCTTTCTATAAAATGATTTGTATCAATATCTATTTTTTTTTCCGGCATTTTATTGAAAAGGGATGAAGTGAGTATAAACCGATTTAAGACAAAACGTAAACTGTCTTAAACACAATAGTTTTCCGTGAAAATCTATTTCGGGCAAACCCTGAAAACGCATCTTTTCATCAAAATTCGGCACATTGGTTTGATATTTTGCTTATTTTAACAGATTTGAATAGACTAAATAAATAAAAAACATCGGGAGGAAAGATGAAAAAACATAATTTTAACAAAGGTTTAGCGTCAATTTTATTGATGTGGACGATGTTCGTTCTGCCGCTTTCGGTTTTGGCGCAAACGCGCATTTCGATGCCGAAAAATAAATACAAAGTTCAGGACGATGTTAAACTCGGCAATCAAGCGGCGGCTGAAGTGGATAAACAATTTCCGATTCTGAACGATTCGGATGCCCAAAGATATGTTACGACGGTCGGCGAAAGACTCGTCCGTGCGATTCCGCAACAGTTTCAGCAGGCAGCGTTCGATTATCGTTTCAAGGTTGTAAATGCACGCGACATCAATGCTTTTGCGCTTCCGGGCGGACCGATGTATGTCAATCGCGGAATGATCGAAGCCGCAAAGAACGAAGGCGAAATGGCTGGCGTAATGGCACACGAAATTTCGCACGTCGCACTGCGTCACGGAACGGCGCAAGCAACCAAACAATCGAGCATCGGCACACAGCTCGGCACGATCGGTTTGATCTTGGGCGGCGCGATTCTCGGCGGTGAAGCAGGCGCACAGCTCGGCGCGGTCGGCGCGGCGGCTTGGCTGACAAAATACAGCCGCGAATACGAAACGCAAGCCGATATTCTCGGTGCACAAATTTTAGCCGATGCGGGTTACGATCCGCGCGATCTGGCAAATATGTTTAAAACCATTCAGCAGGAAAGCGGCGGAAGCCGTGCACCGGAATGGCTCAGCAGTCACCCTGATCCGGGCAATCGTTATGAAAAGATCAACAAGGAAGCTTCGATGCTTCGCGTTTCATCTAATCCGATCAAGATCACACGCGACTTTGAACGCGTTCAAAGTCGTCTGAAAGGAATGCCGAAAGCACCAACGATGGCTGAGATCGAAAAAAATGCTGGAAGCGGACAAACGGAAAGTCCGATGAACAACGGTAAATATCAAAGCACAGTTGCTGTACCGTCAACGCAAACACGCGCATATTCGGGCGCAAACCGTTTTAGTGTGAACATTCCTAGCAATTGGGAAGCGTTTGAAGGAAACAGCGATGTTTCATTCGCCCCGCGCGGAGCATACGGCAATCAAGGAATCACGCACGGCGTAATGATTGGAATTTACAAACCACAATCGAACGATTTGCAGCAAGCAACCGAAGAATATGTAAATAACATTTTGCAGTCAAACACTTATTTAAGCCGAAAAACGAATTATTCACGCGGCACTTTGAACGGTCGCAGTGCATATTACGTAACTTTGGAAGGTCGCTCGGCTACCACCGGAAAAAATGAAACGGTTATAATTTACACAGCTTTGATGAAAAACGGTGATTTCTTTTACGTTGCGACAGTTTCGCCGACAAACGAATCTTCGCGTTACAGCACGGCATTCCGCAATCTCGTCAATTCGATCAGATTGAATTAATTTCGGAAAGTTGAAAAGTTAAAAAGCCGACGGATTTTAAGTTAATTCGTCGGCTTTTTTCGTTTGAATCGTTAAAAGCAAAACTGCCGAACAAATCGAGATCGACGCGCTGATAAGAAAAGCGGCAGTCGCGCCGAGATTTGTCCAAAAGATACCGAACAAAAGCGAAGCCGGAAAAACCGTGATTCCGAAAGCGAGATTGTAAAAACCGAAAGCCGTTCCGCGTTTTTTCTCGCCAACCAAATCTGCAACCAAAGCTTTTTCGACACCTTCCGTCAAACCGAAATAAACGCCGTAAATGATAAATAAAACCCACGCTTGCCAAGCCGAATTGACGAAAGCAAATCCCGCATAAACCAATGCGTAAACTATCCATCCCGAAAAAATCAGCGTTTTGCGTCCGAATCTGTCGGAAAGTTCGCCGCCAAGCAATGAAAAAAAGACTTTGCTGAAATGCAAAGCCATCCACAAAAGCGGCAAAACAGCGGGCGCGATCCCAGTTTGCTCGGCGCGTAAAAGCAAAAAAGCGTCGGTCGAATTAGATAAAGTGAAAAGCGCGACGACGACCAAAAAGCGTTTGAAATTGCCGTCAAATTCTTTCAGCGAAAGTTTGATCGGCGTGATGTTTTTTTGAAGTTCAGGTTTTTCGCGCTTTTCTTCTTTGACGAAAAAAACGATTACGAATAGACCCAAAACTACCGGAATTGAAGCAAATAAAAAGACTTGACGATAATCTTGCGCGGACGGATTTTCAGGATTTGAAGCGAGAAAATACAGCAAAATCGTCGCGCAGATCGGACCGAAAATCGCGCCGAGATGATCAGCGGCGCGGTTGAAACCAAAAGCGATTCCGCGTTTTTCTGGCGGCACTGAATCCGCGATCAAAGCATCACGCGGCGTTCCGCGAATTCCCTTTCCGACGCGATCCGTGACACGAACAAATAAAACATATTGCCAGCTCGTCGCAAAAGCCAAAACCGGACGCGCCAAACTTGCGAGCGAATAACCGAAAAAAACCGGAAGCTTGCGGTTGCCGAATTTGTCGCTCAAATATCCCGAAAAAAGTTTCAGAAGACTTGCGACCGATTCGGCGAAACCTTCGATCAACCCGATAAAAAAAGGCGATGCGCCGAGCGTTAAAGCGAGAAATGCTGGCAGAAGCGGGTAAATTATTTCGCTAGAAGTGTCATTCAAAAGACTAACTGCGCTCAAAGCGAGAACATTTTGCGAAAGTCCTCGATAGCGGTGCCAGAATCTTTTTTTCTGAGGAATTTTTTCCGTGTCAGGCATTCAAAAAAGTAAACTATTTTGCAGGTTGTGTGCGCGTTGCAGGCGTTGGGCGCGGGCGCGGTGAATCGCCCGAACTGAACCATAAAAACGCGACGCTTCCGACCAGCGCAATCAGCAAAATCGCGGCGACTATTACCATTCGAATCGCCATTTTGACGGTTTTGCGAAGCATTACGTAAGAAAAAAACGCCGCCGCGACCGCAATAAAAATAAGTGCGACAACGGCAAAAACCGCGATTCCGCCACCAACCGCCGGAACGTCAAAAAATAAACTTAGAAAATTCATAAATTAGCTTTTTCTTCCAAAACTTTCTGGATTCTATCGAAATCTTCTTCGCTCAATTCGGTTTCCTGCGTCGGCAGCGCAAATTCTTCGTCAGCCCACGCTCCGAAATCGATCAATTTACATCTTTCCGTGCAAAACGGGCGAAATTCGTTGCCCGTAAATTCTGTTTCGCGTCCGCACGTCGGACATTTTACTAATGGCATAAACTCTCCAAGATTAACACAAATAATTTGCGTGTAAAAACAAACTTTGCGGTATAATCAGACAGTATTTAGATGCAGAAACGCATCAAATCGAACAAAATTATTCGATAAAACGTATTTTTTGACAAGACTTTTTAGCGAGGAAAATATGGCAGATTACAAAGATCGTTTTGAAAAATGGCAACGTGATGCAAAAGAGAAATTCGAGGAAATAGACAAGCAGTTAGGTTTGAAAGACAAACTCGAAGAAGGCGCGAAAGTTGTGATCGACACGGCGCAGAAAGGCGCACAAAAGATCAAGACCGAAGCCGAAAAATCGGAAGTCGGCAAGCAAGCCGTAAAAGTTGCCGAAGGAACTTATAAAACTGCCGAAGGCGCGGCAAAAAAAGTGTATGAAGCAAGCGAACCGTTGCGCGATGCCGCCGGAGATGTTTCAGGAAAAGCCGCCGATGCCGCCGCCGCAACTGCTGTCGGAGCCGAAAAAGTTATCAAAAATGTCGGCAAAAAAGCGGGCGAAGTAATCAACAAAGCAGGCGAAAAAGCCGGCGACGTTTTTGAAGAAACAAAGAAAACCGTCAGCCAAACGGCGCAAACGGCTTCGAGCATTTTCAATTTCGGCGCAAGCTGGACGCGCACATTCGACTCCGCCGTTAAAACTTTTCAAAAAACGAGCGATTGGGTTTTGGAAAATCCTTTGCAAGCCGCGACGACAGGCGTTTCGATGGCGGTCGGCGCAGGACTCGGCGCGGTTTTTACGGGCTTGAGTTCGCATTGGCTTTTCAATTCCGCGCTTCCGGCTTGGTCGGTCAAAATGCTCGGCGAACAATTTAATTCATATCTTAAAACGCAGGAAGAATTGATCGAAAAAGGCGAATTAACGAAAGCCGAAGCCGAAAAAGTCGAATTTGAACGCGCCATCATCAAATCGATCGGTGCACCGCTTCTCGGCGCATTTTCATTCGCTTCGGGCGCGGTGATGATGACGAATATCTTAAATCCGAAAACGATTACGGGCGCGCCGCTCGACTGGCTTTTGGGCGGAAATCCGTTACTCGAAGGCGTTTGGTTTTTCGGAAACGGAATGGTTTGTTTCAAAACGAGCTACGACTTTTTTATGATCGCGCTCGAAGATCACGAAGACATGCAAAAAATGGTGAAAGAAATTAAAGGTCTTTTGCCGCAGGAAACCGAATAGTTTTGTACTGAAATTTGAAAAGAAAAGGCGCAATAATTGCGCCTTTTTTAGCTTATTTTAATTGGAAACGGAGAAAACGAAAGAATAAAAATTACCAAAGTTAAAAATGCGATGATTTTTCTTTTTGTATCGAGCGGCGAATCGTCGAGCGGTTCGGGATGACGAATCCGCATCATAATTCCCAAGATCACGACAAACAAAAATCCGCTTGGACTGTTGAAATAAATCCAGCCCAAAACCGAAAGAATCGCCATCGAGCCGAATGCGATAATTCCCGTCCATTTGTGGATTTTCGCGCCGAAAACCGAGTAAATCGCGTGTCCGCCGTCGAGTTGTCCAGACGGAATCAAATTCAACGCAGTCACTAATAAACCAACCCACGCCGCAAAATAAAACGGATTCGGAAAGGTCGGAATTTCCAAATTAATTCCGAAAACAAAAGCCAACAACCTAAAAAATAACGGATCGGAAAAAAGCAAAGTTCCTTCGGGAATTTGCTGAACCGGAATGCTTCCGGCTTGTTTCAGAGTTAAAAATCCGATGATCGAAACCGGAATCAGCGCGAGAAATCCCGCGATTGGTCCGGCAACGCCGATGTCGAAAGTTGCTTTGCGCGACGGCATCGGCGATAAGATTTTGATAAAAGCACCAAAAGTTCCCGCCGGTCCGACCATCGGCGGTGTCGGCAGAAAAAACGGCAAAGTCGCGTCAACACGGTAGATTCGACACGCGATATAATGCCCCATTTCGTGACAAATCAAGATAAACAAAAGCGACAGCGAAAAACTCAAACCGTATTGAAATGTTTCCGAATCCGTGAAAATACGGTGAACGGCGTAAGAAACGAGATGAAAATAACGTGCAGGCAGCGAAAGAATAAAATTGAAGATTTCCGACCAAGTTTGCGGTTCGGCATCGGTTGGCAGAATATCGATTTTTCCGAAAGGATAAAGTGTCCCCGCAATCGTCGAAGTGCAAACGGTGAGCAGCAGAAAAAATATATGTTTGAGCCAAGTTTTCGGCGTCGGGCGCATTGCGTCGCGTTCGTAAAAAACCTGTTTGGCGATTGAATCAAAATCCGACATCTTTTAAAACCGTAAATTACAAAATCGTAAACTGCAAAGACAAAAAACGCGATCTTATACAGTTTACGATTTTATTAAAATAAAAACTTAGGACTATTTTATTTCTTGACGGCTTTGGCTTGCAAGTCTTTGCCGGGTTTAAATCGGATAGTTTTTCCCGCCGGAATGGGAACTTCCTTACCCGTGCGCGGATTGCGTCCAACGCCACGTTTACGTGCTTTGACCACAAATACACCGAAACCGCGAAGCTCGATCCGTTTACCTCTGGCAAGCGCATCCTTCATCGCGTTGAAAAGCGAATCTACAACCTGTTCCGCTTTCTGTTTCGGGACTCCTGTTTTATCGGCAACTTCGTTGACGATGTCGAGTTTAATCATACCTATTCCTCCTTGAAGATGTTGAAAGCAAAAACCTTATCCAAGTTTTAAAGTAGATAATAATGACGTTTTAGTCTTTCTGTCAAGAAATTTATTTTCAAGAAGCCACGCTAAAAGCTAGAAAATACAGGTTTTTCAAGTCTTTTTGCCTTGCCGAATCCGCTCAACTCACCAAAAAATAACGCGTTACAATAATAAATAATATTTATTGGTGAATTCAAAATAATTTTTGAATATTTCGTCGGGAATCTCGAAATGAGGAAAATGTCCGATGTTTTCATATTCGATGATGTCTGTTTGATGCGGTAAAACTTCCCGAAATCTTGCAACCAAATGCTTTCCCGAAACTTTATCCGCCGAACCGTTGATAAAGCGAAACGGAACAGTCATTCTTTCTAGCGCATCAACCCAGCGTTCACGGTAAACCGCGCGTTCGCTCATATAACGGATCAATTTATGCGCGATTTTCTTTCCGCCATTATGTTTGAAAAGCGTGACGAAATCGTCCAATTCGGATTCGGTCGGCTGTGTTTTTGCGCCGAAAACAGTTGCCAAGCTTTTTCTAAATATCGAGTCGGAAATGAGTTTGCCGAACAAAAAACCGAGCGGGCTGATTAAAATTTTCTGCGCGAGAATCGGGCGATGCGTTTCGGGAAAAAGTGCACCGTTTAGGAAACAGATGCTTTTTATCTCGAAATTCAGACGATTTTCTTCCGCACGGGCGAGAAGTTCCTGCGTGATCGTATTACCGTAATCGTGCGCGAGAATATGGACTTTTTTTATTTGCAAACCTTCGACCAAACTCTGCAAAACGTCTGCTTGGCAAAAAGTCGTGTAATCGAAATTCGCAGGCTTTGCCGAAAAGCCGTAGCCGATCAGATCGAAAGCGAGAACGGCGTAATTTTCGGTCAGATTGTTCCAAATTTTATGATAATCGAACGATGCAGACGGAAAACCATGCAGACACAGCACGACTTCGTCGGATTTTTCGCTCAGATGATAAAAAATTTCGTGTCCTTCAAACTCAAAAAACTCGCCGCTTTTTTTCCAATCATTTAAATTCATTTTTTCAGCATAAAAGTTTTCGCCGATTACGGCAAAATGCTAAAATGTTGAAAACAGAAAAGGAAAGGGGAACAAATGCTTAGAGGAAGAGAAAGTTCAAACGTTGAAGATCAACGCGGTTTCGGCGGCAGAGGAATCGCGGTCGGCGGCGGCGGATTCGGGATTCTGATTCTTGCGCTGATAATTTATTTGTGCGGCGGCGATCCGCGTCAATTGCTCGAAACGGCGCAGCAACAGCAGCAACAGCAAACGCAGCAACAACCGCAGCAGCCGCAGAGCGCGCCGAAGAACGACGACCAGAAACGCTTTGTCTCGTCGGTTTTGGGAAGCACCGAAGACGTTTGGCGCAAAATCTTGCCCGAACAGGCGCGTGTCAGATATGTCGATCCGAAGCTCGTTTTGTTTACCAACCAAGTCGAATCGGCGTGCGGCGTCGCGGGTTCTTCGACCGGACCTTTTTATTGTCCGGGCGATCAGAAACTTTATCTCGACTTCGCTTTCTTTAACGAATTGAAGAACGAATTCAAAGCTCCGGGCGATTTCGCGCAGGCTTATGTGATCGCGCACGAAGTCGGGCATCACGTTCAAAATCTATTGGGAACGATGGATAAAGTAAATCGGGCGGGTAATAACAACGCGCTTTCCGTGCGTTTAGAACTGCAAGCGGATTGCTACGCGGGCGTTTGGGCGTATTACGCGAACAAACAAGGCTTGGTCGAAGCGGGCGATCCCGAAGAAGCTTTACGCGCCGCGTCTGCCGTCGGCGACGACACGATCCAGAAACGCGCGCAGGGTTATGCCGTGCCCGAATCGTTTACGCACGGTTCGTCGAAAGAGCGAATAAATTGGTTTGCCAAAGGTTTTCAGACGGGCGATATGCGTCAATGCAACACGTTCGGCAGATAATTTTTTCCGAATCATTCAAACAAACGAAAAGCGGCGGAGATTTTTTATTTCCACCGCTTTTTTTTCTGCAAAAATCTTCCGAAAACTTCTGCGAACCGGCGAACGAACGATAAAAACTAACTTTCAAACTGTTCGCACTAACCTTCAAAGCTCGCGCACTTTCACTCAAACCTCGCGCACTAACCTTCAAACCTTGCGCACTTTCGTTTTTTCCTCGCGCACTTGCGTTCAAACTCTGCGCACATAAAATAAACTAATGATACTAAACTTTATATAATTCGCACCTAATGCAAAATCACGCGCACTAACGATAAAACTCTACGCACTTTCGTTCAAACTCTGCGCACTAACCTTCAAAGTCTGCGCACTGACGTTTTCGGCTTAAAAACGTATGATTTTGATTCGAAAAAGAAGCTTTGTGATTGATGAATCAGATTAAGATTTCGATAAGCGTTTAGAGTCCCGCCTTTAGGCGGCGAGTAACTAAAGCATCAGCCTGCTAAAGCAGGGACTCTGAACGCTTGAATTTTCAAAAATTAACAATATTTGAAACTGCACCATTTACGCCGCGAATTTGTACGGTCGAGCTTCCGAATGCGCCGAGCTTGCCTGACGGCAATTTGGCGCGGAGCGTGTTTGCGTTGACGAATTCGGTTTCGGTTTCGATGCCGTTCACGACCGCTTTTGAATTCGCGTCGAAATTGTTTCCCGCGATCGAAAGGCGGAAATATTTGGTCGAAACGCCGACGCGCGGACGGTTTACGCTTTCGTTCACGCGCAAAAATCCGACCGAATTGATCGTAAAAGGCGCGGTCGTATTCGACAAAAGATATTCCCAGACGGGCTTGAAAACAGGCACGCCGTTTTGACGAACGAGCCGCGCATCAGCCGCGACACAACCGTGAAAATTGTCGCATTCGATATTCGATGTGAGCGAATGCGTGTTGTTATACGGCGCGGAATTGCCGTCAACATTGACGATCGCGCCGAAATTCGGCATCCCGTAAGCCGTCCAGATGCGCGTCGAAAGCAGCGTAAAATTCACCGTTTCGTCGCGTGTGTGCGAAAACGCCCAAAATTTATCGGGCGCGGAAGCGTTCGGAGTCGAAGCAGGAACACCGATCCAATTTGCGGGCGCATTTGCAAAACCGTTGAAATCCATCGCGGCAAACATCACGACGCGCACGACCGCGTGATAACGCCCGATAATTCCCGCGTGTCCGCCGCCCTGCGAATGTCCCGAAACAATTATTTTCGACCAGTTAAGCGTGTTGTCGTCGATCAAAAATTGTCCCCAATTATCGTTCGGCGCATTGTTTCTCAGATAGATCAGCAGTTTTATCAAACGGTTTTCGATCGAATTTGCGCGGTTCACATTGACGAGCGTCGTTCTGTCCGCGCCGTCCACGGTTTCGAGCCGCACATTCGCATAACAATCGAGATTTGTATTCGGAAAACCGCACAGATCGTTGACGGCTTCGTCGTTCGGATACGTCAGATTGACCGCGTGAAAGCCGAGATCAGCCGCCGTATTATTCACTTCCATATAATTCAAAGCAACGCCGCCCGTGCCGGGAAAGAAAACGAAAAGCTGATTTTTCGGCGCAACGCCGCGATTTATCGAAACGTAATGATTGTTCAAATTGGTCGAAATATTCGGATCGGTCGTCTGCGGCGCGATCAACGCGCTCTGCCTTTGCGCAAAATGAATCTGCGCAAAAACGAAAAGCATCAGCACGAATAAAATTGTTTTTGAAATATGCATTTTCCGAGTTTTATAAAATTTATACCGAAACTTAGACGTGCGGAAGATTAAAAAAGACGAACGATTTTAAAGTCGGAGCGCAGGCATCCCTGCCTGCCGTGAGTGTTCGAGCGCGACGCGCAAGAACGCTCACGCTCCGTTAGTTAATTTGAAGTTTGAATCGCTAAACTTATCGCCGTTTTGCGCCTTGCTTAAACGGCGTTGCAGGCAGAGATGCCTGCGCTCCGACTTTTGCAATTCAGTTTTCCAATTCGTGTTTAATTTCCAGATTTCTGATTAAACGATGCAGATAATTCGGATGCACGTCGAGCAGTTTGGCGGCTTCGACGTAGCTTCCCCTTGCTTCTTGAAAGGCGTTTTTGATGAGTTCTTTTTTTAAGCTGCGGACGGCTTCGTGATAATTTGAAGCTTCCGCATTTTCGTTTTCGAGTTCGATCTCGTGAAAATCTTCGGGCAGGTCTTCGGGCAGAATCCATTCCGAAGAACCGAGAACGACGGCGCGTTCGATCGCGTTTTCGAGTTCGCGGACGTTGCCGGGAAAATCGTATTTTTGCAAAAGTTTTTTCGCGTTCACGGATATTCCGCGCAACTTGCGGTTTAATTTCAAACCGAATTTTTCGACGAAATTTTCGGCTAATTTCAAAACGTCTTCACGCCGTTCGCGCAAAGCGGGCATTTTAAATTGGACAACATTAAGTCGATAAAATAAATCCTGGCGGAAATTTCCCGCTTTAACTTCCGCTTGCAGCTCGCGGTTGGTCGCGGCAATTAAACGAATGTCGGCTTTGAGCGGTCGCGTTCCGCCGACGCGTTCGAATTCTCTTTCCTGCAAAACCCGCAGGATTTTCGCTTGCAGATTCAAAGCCATTTCGCCGATCTCGTCGAGAAAAAGCGTGCCGCCGTTTGCCATTTCGATCTTGCCTTTTTTCTGCTGAACCGCGCCCGTAAACGCGCCTTTTTCGTGTCCGAAAAGTTCGGATTCGAGCAAGGTTTCGGTCAGAGCGGCGCAGTTTATCGCGATAAAAGGTTTGTCTTTGCGTTTGCTGTTGAGGTGAACGGCTTGTGCGGCGAGTTCTTTTCCCGTTCCTGATTCGCCGTTTATCAAAACGGTCGAATCGGTCGGCGCGACCTTTTTGATGATCTCGAAAATCTTCTGCATCGAAACACTTTCGCCGAGCATATTTTGCTCGAAGCGTTCACTGCGAAGCCGTTCGTTTTCGCTTTCGAGCCGCGAAAAATTCTGCGCGTTTTCAAGCGCGATCGCCGCAATTCCCGCGACGGCGGTCAAAAATCTCAAATGCGATTCGTCGAAATTCGCCCGCGCCGCGCTTAAGAAGATCACGCCTGTCGCTTTTTCAAAAACGACGAGCGGAACGCACAAAAGCGTCGAGATTTTCGACAAAACAAGACTTTCGGCAGTTTGCAAAGCGTTTTCCGCCGCGAGATCGCCGACGAGAATTACCTTTTTTTCGCTCAAAACCTGTTTGGCGACCGTTTGGCTGACGTTGACGATTTTGCTTTCATTAAGGCGATTGAGCGCAACGAATTCGACAAATTCATTTTCCGAATCGGCAAGCAAAATCGCGCCTTCGTCCGCCGGAATCACTTCGAAAATCTGTTTAAGAAGTTCGCGTTGTAAAGTTTCGCTTTCGCGGATCGCGTTTATTTTCGTGCTGAGCTGCAAGATCGCCGTCAGATCGCGCGCCATCGCGCCGAAAACTTCGTCCATTTTTATCTGAACCGAGTTTTTCGGCAAAACGAATTCGGTTTTGTCGAACAAAACTTCGTCCGAAATCTGCGCCGAATCTTTGATTAAAAAACGAAACTCAAAATCGCCGACAACAATTCGGTCGCCGTCGGCAAGCAAAGCGTTTGCAGCGTTTTTATTATTCAACAAAGTTCCGTTAAGGCTTTGCAAATCGCTGATGTAAAACAAATTTTCGCGTTTTTCGATGACGCAGTGACGGCGCGAAACCGAAGCGTCGTTCAAAACAATATCGTTCGACGCTTCGCGTCCGAGCGAAATTATTTCCTTTTCGAGCGGAAAAATCCGGTCTTTACCTTTTTCGGAAATCGTCAAAAGTTTTGCGGTCATCGTTTTTCAGTTTAGAACTAAATTTAGAAATGCTCCAAAGTCAACGTAAAAATAATAATTAATGTTTCGTCGGAACGCCTGCGCCCTCGCAGGCAATGAGCGCAAAGCGCGAAAAAACGGATAAGCAAGCAGAGTTTTGAAAATCTAATCTCGGTTACGACGCATTTGCGCCGTTTGCCTGCGAGGGCGCAGGCGTTCCGACATCTATCCGTTCGGTTTGAAAAGCTATCTTTTCGGATAGCTTTTTGCACGAGCCGTTTTTTTCGGCAAGTGTTACGAAAGCGTTTAAGTCTTTCAAAAATATACGTTTATTGATTTATAAAAATTTCGGCACACTTCTCGCCCTTAGATGAGTTCAGCCGAAAGGTTAAAAAATTTATAAAAAAAGAAAGGTGAGAAATTATGAAAAAGCAATCATTAAAATTATTCGCGGCGGTTTTATTTTTAGGTCTTGTGACGGTTTTGGGTTCGGCTGTTTCGGCAAATGCGCAGGAAGTCATCAAATTTGATGTCAATTTCGATTTCAGCGCGAGCGGCAAAGAAATGAAAGCCGGAAAATACGAATTGAAAGCGTTGAATCGCGCCAATTTCGTTTTAAGAAACACGGAATCGGATGACAGCGTTTTGATTCTTTCGAGCTTCGACACGAAAAAGACTGCACCCGAAAATGCAGAAGCGATCGTCTTCAAACGCTACGGCGACACGTATTTTTTGAATCAGATTTTTGCAAGACGAAATCAATCGGGACGCGAAATGTTGGAATCTAAAGAAGAACGCGCCGTCAGAAAAGGCGAAGGCGAAACACGTCTGGCAAAAAATCAGGTAAAAGCGGAAAAAATTTCGATAACTTCGGCTAAATAGAGATTGCCAAACCTCGAAATAAGCCAAAAAGCGGCGCGGACGTAAAAAATCCGCGCCGCTTTTTTTATTTTTCGATCGGAGCGCAAGCATCTTTGCTTGCCTGTGTTTTGCGAAAATAATTTACAGGGATAACAAGATAAAGGAGATAGATCAAATATTTTTATCCTGTCTATCCTGTCATCCCTGTGAATTTGTTTCTTTTTCGGCGAAACGCAAGCAAGGATGCTTGCACTCCGGTCATTTTATTTTTCTTTACTGAAAATCACCGCGTCGTTCGTGCTTGTGACACGCGTTGCGCCGATCGATTTGCCGTCTTTTGCCCATTCGAAAGTGTAGATGTAATTGTCGTTGAAATTCGTCAGGCGTTTCGGTTTTTCGCCGTTCAAAGGCAAAAGCCAGACGTTTGAAAAACCGTTTTCGTCGTTTACATACGAAAGATTTTTATTGTCGGGCGTAAAACGGATCGTAAATTGCGAATCGCTGTATTTCTGAACCGCCGTGACCGGAATTTCAAAAGGTTTGATCTTTCCCGTTTCGACTTCGATAATTTCTGCCGCATAACTTTTCGCCGCGTCGTTCCAGTAAACGTAAGCCGCAAATTTGCCGTTCGGCGAAACCGCGTAACTGCGAATCGGTTTGTCGGTCACTTTTTTCTGCGCGTTTTTCTCGACCGAATCGTAAAAAAGAGCCGCATTTTTGCCGTCCGTACTCGAACTGTAAAAAATTCGCGGCGCATCCGAAGCGCAGAAAACATTCCAGATGCCGTCGAGAATTTTAAAATTTTTACCGTCGAAATCCATCCGCGCCACGCCGCCGCTTTCCGCGCCGACGGCATTGAAAAATATCAGTTTTGCAGGATTGACGGCGCAAGGCGTGACTTTAAAAACAGCGTCGGAAGTTAATTGTTTTTTGTCCGAACCGTCGAGATTCATCGACCAAATTTCAAAACCGCCGCTGATGTTCGAACTGTAAAGCAAACGGTTTTCAGATGTAAAAGCGATGCCGATGCCTTCAAATTTTCCTTCCGTTAAACGCTTTGCCTGCGCGGAATTGTCGATGGGAACATTCCAGACGCTCGCCAGAAAATCGCGCTGAACGGCGAGCAGATTTTTGCCGTCCGCGCTCGCGCTCAAAGCGTTGTAACCGTTGAAATCTTTGGTTATCTGCTTCATTTGCCCGTCCGAATAGTTTATTTCCCAAACCTGCGATTGAAATTCTTTGATCAATTGAAGCGAAGCAACGATTCCGCGTTTTTCGGGCAGCCACGCAAAGCTGTTGAGCTGATATTTATTGTCCGTGTCCGCCCAAATTCTTTTGAGCTCGTTTCCGTTCAAATCGACTTCGACGATTTCGAGAACACGTTTTTCAAGGTCGGAATAAGATTTGATATAGGCGACGGAATTTCCGTCAGGCGACCAAAGCGCATTATTGACGGCAAACGTATCTTTGGTCGGAATTTCCTTTTCGTCTGCGCCGACGGCGTTTGCGGTCAATAATTCAAGTCTTTTCGTTTGATCGTTCGAACGTGTAAAAACGATGCGGTTTCCATCGGGCGAGACGGAAATTCCGGGCATACAATCGAACACGACCTTTTGCGAATTGCCGCCCAAAACGGGAACGCGAAATATCTGCCCGACCGATTTTTTATCCCAAAAATTGTAATAAACCCAACTGCTGTCGGGCGAGATCGCCAACCCTTGGTAAAGAACTTCGGCTGGCGCGGCGACCTGCACGACGCTGCCGGTCGTGATCTGTTTTACCCAGAGCGTCTGTTTTGCGCCATCGTCGGTCACGTAAGCGGCATATTTTCCGTCGGGCGAAAGCACCGCATCGAAAACTTTTCCGAGATTGGTCAAGCGCGAAGATTTTGCTTCGGCGAAAGAAGTTTTCGGGTTGAAAACACCCGACAAACCGTAAACCAAGAAAATGATTCCGCCGAGAACGAACAAAACGATTAGCGAAGTTAAAGCCAATTTCACGAAATTACTTTTGGAATGTTCGGTTTCGGAGGTTTTAACAGTTTTGACGAATTCACTTGTCGAAGTTTTGAAAAATTCGCCCGAATCGGAAGTTTCACCGAGGCTTCGGCGCAGACGTTTTAAATCTGCACGAAGATCGGAAGCCGTTTGATAACGCAGATCGCGGTCTTTTTCGAGCAGTTTTAAGATTATCTGTTCGAGTTCGGCGGGAATTTCCGCGCTTAACTCATGCGGCGCAAGCGGCGGTTTGTTCAAGATTTCGTCGAAAACTCCGGCTTGCGTCGCCGCTTTGAAAGGCATAGCGCCGCAAGTCATTTCGTAAAGCAAAACGCCCAAGCTCCAAAGATCGGTTCGCGCGTCGAGTTTTTTTCCCAAAGCGTGTTCGGGCGACATATATTGAACCGTTCCGATGAGCATTCCTTCTTCGGTTTTCGCACGCGTGATGTCTTGCTCGAAAACTTCGTCCGCGACGGTTTTCGCCAGACCGAAATCGAGCAGTTTTGCTTGTCCGCGCTGATTTATCAAAACATTCGAAGATTTTATGTCGCGGTGAATGATCTTGTTTTGATGCGCTTCGTCGAGTGCGTCGGCGATCTGCGTCGTGATTTGCAGAATCTCGCTTAAACCGAGCGAACTGTTTTTAATTTTGTCGGTCAGCGTTTCGCCTTCGATCAATTCCATCGCGAGAAAAGGCGTTTCGCTCGTTTCGCCAACTTCGTAGATCGTGCAGATGTTCGGATGATTCAAATTTGCGACGAGCCGCGCTTCCTGCATAAAACGATTGAGTTTTTTGCGGTCGTTTGAAACGTCGGCAGGCAAGATTTTGAGCGCGATCTTACGATTCAGGCGTTCGTCGGTCGCAAGGTAAACTTCGCCCATTCCGCCCGCGCCGATCTTTTTGATTATTTTGTAAAAACTTATCTTTTCCTGCACCAAAATTTTAACGAGAGTTTTTCAGATTTGTTCGATTGAATTAATTGAATTATAAGATTTTTGCCCACGAAATACACGAAAGAAACGAAAATAAATAAAATGATTTATTCTTTCGTATTTTTCGTGTGTTTCGTGGGCAAACTCTTCTTAAAATCTTAAATTTATTGCGCCGCCGCGACGAAGTTTATGCTTGACACGCTCGTCTGCAAAGCGACTGTTTGGCTCGGCTGTGCGATCGTGTAACGCTTGCTCAAAACCGAAACCGTGTAGCTCAAACCTTGCTGTAAACCCGAAAAGCTGTAGGTGCCGAAAACGCCTGTTTGAGCTTTTACGGGCGCGGGCAGATTTCCGCCCGAAATCGTCACAACGGCGTTGCGGATTCCTGCGCCGTCAGCGGTTTGAACGCGTCCGCCGAGCGACAGATTTGCGACCGGAATCATCGCGTAAGCGTGTGTTTGCCCGTTGAAAACGCCTGTGCCGACGATGATATTCGTTTCGCTGATGCCGAGTGCGGACGACGATGTGTTCGTTGATAAATCCCAACCCGTTCCCGACGGGATCAGATCGGCTAAACGATATGTCACGATGCCGTTGTAAAGAAACGGGATCGCAAACGCCGACGAAGCCGTTCCGACCGCCCAACCGAGCGAATTTGCGGCGCGCGCCGAACCTTGCGTCGTGCCGGTGGGAAGCGGAATTTCGGTCATTCCGCCGCTTTGCGTCCAAATGAACGGAAGTCCCGAACCTTGATTTTGCATCGATGAGCCGACGACGTGACCGGCGTTGCTCACGCCGAATGCGAGTGCGCCGTTTCCGCTCGAAAGCGAACCGACCTCACTTGCCGTGTTCGTATTGATGTTGTAAACCATTCCGACATTTCGCGCCGCATTTGACGGATCGATGCCCGTTCCGATGACGAGTCCCGAATCGTTGATGCCGAAAGCAGTCGTAAAAAAACTGCCGCCCGAAGTCGTTTGCGTGATGACGGTTGCGGTCGCGCCGTTGTAGATCACGCCGCGCTGTAAAATTCCCGAATTGACCGAACCGACCGCCACGCCCGAAGCGTTGATGTCGTTTGCATCGCCGAGCGTTTCGCCTGCCGGAAGCGGAAGCTGTGAAACCGCGCCGTTTTGCCAGATGACGGGCAAACGGCTCGTTCCGAAAAGCGTGCTCGCGCAAGTGCCCGCCACGCCGCCGACATCGTTTGCACCGTTTGAAACGCAGAAAGCGCGTCCCGCAAGATTCGGAAGCCCGACGATGCCGCCGCCCGAAGTCCACGTAAACGCCTGTGCTCCGCCCGTCCTGATCGAACGTCCGACCGCGCGACCGCCTGCCGAAATGCCGAAGCCTTGCGAAGCCGAATCGCCTGTCTGCACGACGCCGATGTCGAAAATCTGGTATTGCGGCGGCGCAGAGCCTAGATTTTCAGCGGATTTTTGCGAAAACGCGGGCGCGGAAAAAGTTAAAACGAACGAAGAAACGATGCAGTAAACGGTTGCGAAACGGAAAAGCCGATCTAAGCCGGATTTGAATAGTTTCATTGATTTCAAGACTCCTGTTTGGTTGAATTTTGAATCAACTTTAGATTGCTTGAAAGGTATTGTCAAAAAATATCAAAAGATTAAACTAAATTGACGAAAAAAGCCTGAAATTTTCGCGAATTACACTATTTCAAGCAGATTTTTTAATTTTGTATGCGCAGAACGTTATTCTGCTCGTGCAGAACGTTATTCTGCTTGCGCAGAAAGTTAGTTTGCTCGCGCAGAATGACGTTTTGCTTGCGCAGAACGATAGTTTGCTCGTGCAGAACGATAATTTGCTTGCGCAGAACGACAATTTGCTCATGCAAACTGACGTTCTGCTTTAGCAATTTATCAGTTTGCGCAAGCAAATTGTCATTCTGCGCCGAATTCAAATTTTAATTACGTTTTATTTACCTTTTTTGCGTTTCGGGAAAGGCTTTTTGCTGTCTTTGCGTTTGTTTTTTTTGCCTTTTAAATCACGACGGCTTTTGAATTCAAAACCGCCGCGTTCGGGTTTGCGTTCGGGACGGCGTTCCGAATCGAAACTTCGACCGCTTTTTTCCGATCTTTCCGTACGATAACTTCTTTCCGTGCGATCGCCGCGTTCTGCGCGGTCATTTCGCTCGTTTCGATTAAATCGGTCGTTTCGCTCGAAACCGAAATCACGATCGCGCGGTCGCTCGCGCGGCATCGAAACGTCTTCGGTCGAAGCCAAGCGGACGTTCATATTCTGCTTGCGAATGCGGCTGCGCTTCATTCGTTTCAAGACTTGCTCGACAAATTCGTTCGGCACATCGACCAGCGTAAAACGGTCGTTCACGTCGATCGCGCCGATCGCTTTGCCCGGAATGTCGGCTTCGTTGGCAATCGCGCCGACAATGTCGCCCGGACTGATATGATGACGGCGACCGACATCGATAAACAAGCGCACCATTCCTTCTTCGGAAAATGAAAGCTGCTGCGGTTCGGGTTCGACCGCGACTTCCAAAGGTTTATCGCCGACCGACAAAAAGACCGCCGCCGCCGCGATTTCTGCAATGTCGCACGTCGTTTCTTCCGCCAAATCTTCGACCAAGGAAAGGTAAAGCTCCAAATCCTGATCGGTCAAAGTGCTGATGATCTTCTCTTTGAGCAACGAAACGCGCCGCGCCGCAACGTCGGCTTGCGTCGGCAGTTTGATCGGCGTGATCTTCTGTTTCGTGTAGTTTTCGATGTCGCGGAGCATTCGCTGTTGGCGCGGCGTGACGAACAAAATCGTGCGTCCTTCGCGTCCGGCGCGTCCTGTGCGACCGATGCGGTGAACGTAAGATTCCGTGTCGGACGGCATATCGTAATTGATGACGGTGCTGATGCGTTCAACGTCCAAACCGCGTGCGGCAACGTCGGTTGCAACGACGATCTCGACCTTGCCGTTCTTCAATCTTTTAATCACTGTTTCGCGCTGCGATTGGCTCATATCGCCGTGCATCGCTTCTGCCGAATATCCACGCGCTTGGAGCTTGTCGGCAAGCTCTGCCGCGCCGACTTTTGTGCGGTGAAAAATGATCACGGCTTCGCCCGAATTCGATTCGGTTTCCAAAAGTCTGGTCAAAGCGTCGGTTTTCTGGCGTTCGGCGACGTTCAGATAGAATTGCTTGATCGTCGGAACGGTCAATGTTTTTCGTTCGATCTCGACGTTGACCGCATCTTTCAAATAACGGTCGGCAATGCGGCGGACTTCGCGCGGCATCGTCGCCGAAAAAAGCGCGGTCTGACGTGTTTCGGGCGTGTGCGACAAAATCCATTCGACATCTTCGATAAATCCCATCCGCAGCATTTCGTCGGCTTCGTCGAGCACGACCGATTTCAAATTTGAAATATCGATCGTTTCGCGGCGAATGTGATCCATCACGCGTCCGGGCGTTCCGACGATGATCTGCACGCCGTTGCGAAGATGGCGAATCTGCTGGCTGATCGATTGTCCGCCGTAGATCGGCAAAACTCTTACTTTTCCTAAATGTTTCGCGTAAGAGTGAAATGCTTCGGCAACTTGGATCGCAAGTTCGCGCGTCGGCGTTAAAACCAACGCTTGAACTTCGGTGCTTTTGACTTCGATATTATTCAAAACCGGAAGCGCAAACGCGGCGGTTTTTCCCGTTCCCGTCTGCGCTTGCCCGACGATGTCGTTGTTTTCCAAAAGCAATGGAATCGTTTTCTGCTGAATCGGTGAAGGCGTTTCGTATCCTAAATCGTTGATCGCTTTGATAATCTCGCCGCGCAAACCGAATTGCGCGAACGATGTATCGTTTAATTCTTCTATTTCTAAATCTTCTATATTCATTGTTATAAATTCTGTTCTGTTAAAAAACTAATAGTGTAGCGGAAAACTCTTATAAAGTAACGATGAAAAAGAAAATATGACGAAAATGTTGCAATTAGCCCGTAAATGAATTATTGTTTCACAGATGCGATACATCAATAATCCGCCGAATCCGTATCAAAAATATTCCGCCGAATTCGTCGGCGAACCGCCGCAGACAAAACTCGAAATTTACGAAGAATTTGCCACGAAAAAGATCATTACGAAAGCGTATTCGTCGGATTTCGGTTATCGCTACACGGTCAATTGCTATCGCGGCTGCATTCACGCCTGCACTTATTGTTTTGCGCGGCAATATCACGAATATTTGGGTTACAGCGCGGGAACGGATTTTGAAACGAAGATTGTCGTCAAACCGAACGCGCCGATCTTACTTCGCAATGAACTGAAAAAAACACGCGAAAAAATGAAAACGCTCGATTTTTCGTTTGCGACCGATCCGTATTTGCCGCTCGAAGCAAATTACGAACTGACGCGCAAATGTTTGCAGGTTTGTCTGGATTTTCAGATTCCTGTTTCGATCATCACGAAATCGCCTTTGATCACGCGCGATCTGGATATTTTAACGAAACTCAAAAAGCTTTTCGTTTTCTTTTCGATTCCGTTTCCGACAACCGAAAAATCGAATCCGTTCGAGCCTTTCACGCCGATTCCCGACGCACGTTTCCGGGCGATGAAAACTTTGACCGACGCAGGAATAAAATGCGGCATCGGCATCGCGCCGATAATTTTAGGCTATAACGATTCGGACATTCCCGTTTTACTCGAAAAAGCACGAAACGCAGGCGCGACGAAAGCGTTCATCAATTTTATTCATTTCGACACCGATTCGATCGAAAATTATTTCGTCGAAAAACTTTACGAAAAGCTTCCGACGAAAGCCGAAAAGATTCTCAATCAGCAAAAACGTGAACGAAACGGAAATTTGCGCCACAAAACATTTGCCGAACGAAACGCCGGAAAAACCGAAAAATGGGAAATCGCCGTCAAACTTTTCGAACTTCACTTCAAGCGTTTAGGCTTTGAAAAATTTGAAAGAACGCCGAAATACGAAGAGGAAAAATCTTTACCGATTCAGCAAAGTTTATTTTAAGAATTGATTGTAAGTAATCGTGCAAAAAAATAAAAAGAAATTTCAGCCACAGATGCACACAGATTAACTCGGATAGAACAAAAAACGGATGATTAC
>DAITPE010000003.1:0-31407 GCA_036833775.1 Pyrinomonadaceae bacterium
TTTTTGTCCGCTTTTAAATAATTGTCAAGAAAAATATTTCTTTCGAGCAAAAATTAAATTTTCGAAGGTGTTTCTTTCAGAATATCTTCAATTGAAATAGTTATTCCATTTTTTTGATTTCGTCCTACGTTATCAGCTAAATCAATCAAAATTGGGTAAATCGTGAAATTCTGGTATGTAAATTTTTCTGGTAAAACAAACAAGCTTCCGCCTAATCTGTAAAAAACTAAATAACCTTCATAAGATGGATTATTTTTTCTATGACTTACCAAATATGAAATTGTTTGCCAAAAATCTTCTATGACATTACTTTTAGATTTTTTTGATTTTGCGTGGTAAGCCTTAACTTCAATCAACATTGGGTTAGAAGATGCAGGATTGATTTCAATTAAATCCGTCTCTTTCTTTTCTGTTTTAACTCGATACCAAACAGTAATGCCATTATCAAAAAGGTAAAGAGCTAAATCGCTTGTTAATGTTTCTTCCAGCTTTCTTGAGTCTGCTTCTTCGCCAAGTTTGATAACGTAATTTCGATTATAGTTTTCACATCTAATAGCGTATCGATTAAGAATTGTTGTTCTTAATCGAGTTGAGCCAATTTCTTGACGAAGTGATTCATAAACTCTCGTGACTTTTCCTTTTATTAAAAGGAAAATGTTAGGGTTTGTAAGATATGGGCGATAATTTTCTTCATTCTCTGATTCCTCATACCAATGAGAAAACCGCGTATTTGGTTTCATAGCATTTACTTCTTTTGAGTATTTGGGCTTACCAAACAAAAGTAAAACGATATATTCCAAATCTTCCAAAGAACGCCCGGTCGATGTTTTGCAAACTAATTTCCATTCAGAAAAATAAAATTTATTTTCTTTGATAAGATCACCAATATTATCTTTCGTTTTTTTGTCCCAATTTTCATTTTCGCAACGGGTTTGAAGTCGAAAGACAATATGTTCGGCTTGTATCTCGTCTCTTAAAATCGTCTCTAATCTTGTTTTTGGTGAAGATGGGTTTAGAAAGCCATTAATAAAGTGATTTGAACTTGAAATGTAATCGTTTAGCCAATAGTCCGATTCATTTAAAAACTGAACTTGGTGTTTCTTCATTATTCTCTTAACTTTGCTAAACCATTGTGAAAGATTTTGTCTATGATTCCGTTTAGCTAACTCAAAATCTTGGCGGATTTTATCTGTGAAGTCTTTTATTATTTCATCCTCACGAATAAATTTGATAAAGCCTACCAAATCAAATAAGAAGGTTTCAGTAGAACTATTCATTAAAAACGAATATTTTCTATCTAATAATTCAATCTTTTGCTGAGCGGTAAATTGGTTCATTTTCTTTTTAATCAGTAGTTTTTAGTAATGTGATTTTATATGTGGTACAGAGCATTGTGCAAAGTCGCTGAAGGCGACAAATATTATAGCGTAGGGTTAAGCGAGTGGAACGAGCGCAACCCTACGGATGTCGGCACAAAAGAATGCGACGCTGAAAGTGTCGAACATTTTGGCGCGGTGTGTTCGTCGCCTTTAGCGACGGGAATTTGGGCGGCGTTTTTCCTAGGGTTTCGCGGTGCTTCAACCCTAGGCTATGTTGTCGGTCGCTTTTAGCGACAAGGCGGCGAACATTTACTTTTCCGTTCGGACTTTTGCCGAGATTATTTGTTTTGCACTCTTTTTTCGATAACTCTGATCTTAATCTTCAATGAATGATTTGACCGATTCGGGGATAGTTTAGTAAAGTTAAAAACTTTTGGACGGCTATTGTTTTAATGTTTGTTCGGAGTTTGAGGGAAAATGAATTTTATCGGAATCGATTTCGGGACATCTAATTCGCTGGCGGCTTTGGGCGGGACTTTTGCGGCATTTCCTGACGGAAAGATTTCCAATCCGACGGTCATTTATTTTCCGCAGAAATCGAAACAGCATTACGTCGGCAACGAGGCGATCTATAAATATTTGAACGATTTGGACGAGCATTTGCCCGTCGGACGGCTGATGCTGAGCGTCAAATCGCTGCTGCCCGAAGCGAATTTCGATCACACGACCGTGACCGGATTCGGGCGGCAAACGCCGGACGATCTGGCGGCGCGGTTTATCGTCAGGATGAAGGAATACGCCGAAAAACAATTCGGTGAAAAGTTTGACGGCGTGGTTTTAGGTCGTCCGGTCGAGTTTAACGAACTGGCGGAAACGCGGCTTGCGAATGCGGCGCGGATCGCGGGTTTCAAAGAAGTTTCGTTTCGGCTCGAACCCGTCGCGGCGGCTCTTTCTTACGAATTGACGACGAGCGTTGCGGAAACGGTCTGCGTCGTCGATCTCGGCGGCGGAACGAGCGACATTTGCATCATCGAAACCGCGCCCGACCGCGTGGAAAAGGCTGACCGCGCAGGGGACATCAAGGCGGTGAGCGGCGTGAATCAGGCGGGCGACGAGCTGAGTTCGCGGATAATGCGCCAAAAACTCGCGCCGCGTTTCGGTGCCGGTTCGGTCTTTTATTCGCTCGGCAAAGAGCTTCCGTTTCCGATCCATCTGATCGAACGCATCTCGAAATGGCACCGCATCAATATGCTCAAAGATCACCGTTTTATCGGCGATATTCTCGAAATCAAACGCACTTCCGACCGTCCCGAAGATGTCGAGCGTTTGTATGAACTCATCTCTTACAATTACGGTTACGAACTTTTTCAAGCGATCGACACGGCGAAAAAAGAACTTTCGTCGGCGGAAGAAACGAGCGTTAAATTTCGCCCGCTCGATTTGCGCGAAAGTTTGACGCGCAGTGAATTTGAAACGGTCGCACAGCCCGTCTGCGAAAAAATAAAAGACGCGATAATGGAAGCCTTGCGCCGCGCTTCGCTTTCACCCTCGGCGATAAACCGCGTCCTCGTCACGGGCGGAACTTCGCAAATACCTTTAATTTATCGAATGATCGCGGAAATCTTCGGCGAAGAAAAACTCTTGAAAATGGATTATTACAGCTCGGTCGCCAACGGTCTGGGAACGATCGCGGCGCGTTTGAATAAACAAAAATAGATCGAAAGTGTTTTCGATTTAGTTGAAAAAACTCTGCGTTTTCTGCGCCTTTGCGTGAAAATTGTATTTAATCATTGATGTGAAAAAAACAATTCAGCTCACGCAGAGGCGCAAAGGGCGCAGAGAGAAAATCCGAATATTTTGCAAAGATATTGCCGTTTTTTAATTCTTACGGGGAATTTCTTTTTTCTTGCTCGGATTGACGAGCCGCAGATTCCATTCCCACGTTTGTTGTCCGCTTTGAAGGTCGCCCTCAACTTTTTTACCGCTTAAAACATTCGGATTTTTCGGGTCAACTTGTCCTTCGAGATTGATATAGACGAAGTTTTTCGTGCCTTCGATCTCGTTGGTGAACGAGGTCGGATTCGGTCGGCATTCCGCCGGATTGTTGTCCGTTTCGTTTTTTACCGTTGTCTTTATCGGCTTAAATCCGCTCGCGTAGATGGTGTATTTTCCGTCATCGAAAAACCTGATGAAAACCGTCACGACATCCACGCCGCCGCCCGTTTCGGTCTGCGTCTTTTTAAATTCTCCGCTGACTTTTTTGTTATAAGTATTGCGTCCGGGTTCGCGGCAGGGAATTTCGACGGATTGTTTCGAGAGGAATTCTTCAACGTAATTATAATTTTGCGTGACACGGGCTTGTGTCGCAGATTTACCTGAAAATCCGAGCGTCATCGGTTGAAGCGAAATATTCGCCGTTGCCGATAAATTCTTCGACTTCGTATCGCTCGACGTTTTATGTGTTTGCGTTTCCGACATTTGAATTAGACGCGTGTGAGAAATATTTCCCGTCCAATGCGGCTCGCATTTGTTTTTGAAGATTTGGGCAAATTTCTGCATCATTTTTTTCGTCAGTGATTCTGCCGTTTCGAAAGCGGCTTCGGCGTTTGCGGCGGTTTCCGATTCGTTGGCAATGGTGCTTCCGGTTTTTGTGTCGAGCAATCGTGCGGTAACGACGGTTTGCCCGTTCGGCAAAACGGTCACGCTGACCAACACGACATAACGCGCACCGATCGCGCCGCCGATCGCGGCTAACTGTTCCTGGCTGAGTTCGCCCGTCAAAAGCTGTCGGTCGCGCATCGCGTCCAAAACTGCTTTGACATCTTCGGGGCTTGAATAATCGACGCACGGAAATTGATTCTGCAATCCTTCGCCGATCTCGCCCGCCAGATAATCGGCAACCACGCCCGCTTCGTTGTTCGTATTCGTCTGGTTGATGATGAAAACCGAATCGCTCGCGCCTTGTGCCGAAACGATCACGACAGACAGCATCAAAAACAGAAATACTTTGTAAAATTCAGATAAGATTTTGCCGTTCATTGTTTTAATTCCTCCGATTTGTCGGTTTCTTTTTGTTCGGTCTGACCATTCGCAGATTCCATTTGATCGTATATTGACGCGTTTCAAGCGTTCCGGTCGTTTTTTCGCCTTGTATGATGTCGGGATTTTTCGCGTCGAATTGCCCGTCGAAATCGAAATATGAAGCGATTTCCGTGCGGTCGGCGGTTTTTTGTTCGTTAAAAGGCTGCGGCGTGCAGAAATCTCTCACGCCGTTGTTGTCTTCGGTCTTTTTAACGGCGACTTCCGGCGTCGGCATTTTGATGCGGAATTTTTTCGTGTCGGTGAAGATCGTGATCGAAACTGGCAACGCTTCGCTGTTTGCGCCTTGCTCGTCGATTATTTTAACGTCGGTGCTTTTGAATTTTTTGCGGATCGGATTTGCGCCGCGCTGACGGCAGGTTTCTTCGCCCGTTTCGGTTACGTTTTGTTCGGTGCGATTCGCAAATCTGCGCGAAATGCGCGACATGATCATGCTTTCGTTGCCGTTGTCGAAGAAATTTGTCTTGCCGCCTTGTGTCATCGGCTGAAGCGCGACTTCGAGTTTCTGTTCGTAATCTTCGAGGTTGTAAACTTCGATCTGGTTGATCTTCGTTATCTCACGCGTTTCGCGTTTTTCCTTGAAGGTTTTCTGAATATAAGTGATCGTGCCTGTCCAGTGCGCGTCGCATTCGCCGCGAAATTTGGCAGAAAGGTCTTGAAGAAGTTTTTGTGCGACGTTTCGCGCCGAATCGTAAGCCGCGTCACCGCCGTCGGATTGCGCAAGCTGATCGGCAACCGTTCCCGCGTTTTTGCCGCTGATGACGCGCGCCGAAACGACCGTTTGACCATTCGGCAAAGTATAAACGCGGACGACGATGATGTAGTTTGCATTAACCGATTCGCCGAGCGCGGCAAGTGCTTTTTCATCCAATTCGCCCGTTAAGGTTTCCTTTTCGCGCAGTTTTTGAATTTCGCTGAAAAGAGTTTGCTCGTTCATCCAATCGACGCAAGGAAATTTTTCTTCCAAGCCTTTGATAAATGCTTGTTCAAACGCATTTCCGACGCTGTTTTCTTCGGTTCCTTTTCGAGCGCGATTGTAGATCATCACGGACGAACCCGTTTGCGCTTGAGCTATAAAAAAATTGCCGACAAAAAATGCGAAAAGCAGAAGAATTAATGCGCGTTTCATATTGTCACCCGTAACAAATTAGGCGCAAATTTCGTTCCTTTCGAACAGTCTGAATTTATCGTGGTTGGTTAGAAAATGCAGAATAAAATCGTGTAGATTTTCGCAGTTTGCAGGTGAATTTACGCAAGAAAACAGGCAGAAACGCGAGTGCGAACGAGCGTGTCGATTAGCCGATTTTGAAGCAAGCTTCCTTGCGGTCGCGTTTCTGCCTGTTTCTTCTAATTTATAAATTCTTCCGTGTTTTCATCGAGCATTTTCACGGGCGCGTCGAAAGCGGGCGTTTCTTCTTCCAAGCTCCAAACTTCGAACAAAATAGGCGGACATTCGAGGATAAATCTTGACGGTTTTTGGAGAACTGTTTGACGCGAATAATCGATCATCATCAGCGGATAAGTCAAATATAATTCGTCTTTTGCACGCGTCAAGGCGACATACCAAAGACGGCGTTCTTCTTCTTCGCTGTCCAATTCTTTGAGACTTCTGGGACTCGGAAATTTGCCTTCCGCCGCCCAGATCATAAAGACGGCTTTCCATTCCGAGCCTTTGGCTTGATGAACGGACGTTAAAGTCAAAAGTTCGTCTTCTTCGCCGCCTTGGATCACGTCTTCACCCGCGATTCCCGTCGGTTCTTTGAAACGCTCGGTCGAAAGCAAGGCTAATTCGCTCAAGAAACTTTCGGTCGAATCGTATTTTGAAGCGTAAAGCACGAGTTGGCGCAAATCTTCGAGCCGCGCTTCGGCGTTCTCGAAAGTTTCCTGTAAATGCTGTTCGTAGCCGTTCGTTAAGATTAATTCAATTTGTTTCGCGGGATTATTGCGGTTTTCGTCGGTCGTTAAAAGTTCGAGAAGTTTGACGAATTCCTGCCAAGGCTGTTTTTGACGGATTTTCGGCGAAAGTGCAATTCTTGAATCAGAAGCCCGCGCGTGAGCAAGGGTGGACTTCGGTTGTTCAAAAACGTCCAAACTTGTGTTCGGCTCATCTGTTCCGCCCTTGCTTACGCGCGGGCTTCCGCTTTCATCGGCAGTCGCTTTAATTAGTGCAAATGGATTTTCGGCATACGCAAGACTTTCGTAAATGCGATTCGCCGTTGCATTTCCGACCGACGGAATCATCTTTAAAATTCGTTTCCAAGCGAGTTCGTCACGCGGATTGACGATTATTCTCAGGTAAGAAATCACGTCCTTCAAATGCGCTTGCTCGAAAAATCTCACGCCCGATTGAACACGATACGGAATGTTTCTGCGAGTCAATTCCAACTGCAATTCCAAGCTGTGATAATGCGAACGATACAAGACCGCGATGTCTTCGAGCGAAGTTCCTTCGTCGCGGAGTTCGAGAATTCTGGACGCGATAAACGCCGATTGTTGTTCGACGTTCGAGCAGGGAATCATCGCCGGTTTGAAATCCTGCGAACGCTTGACGGCTTGCAGGATTTTCGGAAACTGTCGGCGGTTGTTAGCGATCGAAGTGTTTGCAAGTCCGAGAATTTCAGGCGTTGAACGGTAATTCGTTTCTAATTTATACGTCGCGGCTTCCGGGTATCGGTCGGGAAATTCGTAGATGTTCGTAAATTCCGCGCCGCGCCACGCGAAAATCGATTGTGCATCGTCGCCGACGACCATCACGTTGCGGTGTTTGACCGCTAAAAGGTCGATAATTTCGGCTTGAAGCTTGTTTGTGTCTTGATATTCGTCAACCAGAATATGCTGAAATTGTTCGGCGTACATTTCGGAAATTTCGGGTTTTTCGACCAAAAGACGTTTCCAATTCAGTAAAAGATCGTCGTAATCCATCACGTTTCGTTCGCGTTTGCGCTCTTGAAAAAGCAGATCGACGCGGCGGATTTGCTGTGTGAGCATTTCGAAATACGGATATTTGCGGATAATTACGTCCTCGATCGGTTTGTCGGTGTTGTTGGCGTAGGAAATTATGTCCTGAATGACTTCGGCTTTCGGAAAACGCTTGGCTTTCGTGTCGATTCCGGCTTCGTCGATGCAGACGTTGATAAATTCCTTCGCGTCTTCCGCATCGAGAATCGAATAATTCGACGAATAACCGATAGAAACGGCGTGTTTTCGTAAGATCAGATTCGCAATGCGGTGAAAAGTTCCGCCCCAAACGCGATGAACATTCTGCGAACCCGTCAGATTTTCGACGCGTTTCAGCATTTCACGCGCCGCCCGATTCGTAAAAGTCGCGAGCAAGATCCGCTGCGGCGAAACGCCTTGTTCGATCAAATAAGCGACACGGTAAGTGATCGTTCGCGTTTTTCCGGTTCCCGCACCCGCAACAACCAAAGCGGCTTGCGGCTGTGCCGTGACGACGCGAAACTGCTCGGCGTTCAACTCCTCGCGGTAACGAGTAAGTTTTTCGGGCAGAGAACTCTGATCGCGTTTGATGACGTATTTTTTCATCGGAGATTTATTTTACTTTGGCGGATGTTCACCATACAAACGGAGAAGTTTTCTTAAATTCAGGAGATTTTTGCGGTTTAGCTTTAAGGCTTGAATCGTTGCGCGTCCCGTTGGCGTTAATCCGATAATTTGGGTGAAATTAGCGTTCCATTTGAAGTGTTTTTTCCAAATTTCCCGACGCGGATTATAAAGCGAAACTTTTTCGCCGCTTTGAGAATCTATTGCTTCGATTTTATGGGATTTGTATTTATTACAGCCTGAACAAGACAAAGCCAAATTGGAAAGAATGGTTTCGCCGTCTTTTGAGAAAGGAACGATATGTTCGATTTCAAATGTCGAATTTGAATATGTTTCAGGTGAAAGACAGTATTCGCAATATCCTTTGGCGCGCTCGAAAACCGCTTTCCTTTGAGTTTCTGTCGGACGTTTACCCATAGTTTTTAGGCTTTATTCCGAGTTCTTCGACCGTTTCACGCAAAGATTTTTGACGGATTTGAGCAATCTCACCCAAGCACTTAATTCTTTCGACATTCAAGGCTTCGAGTTCCGTATTGAATGCCAATAATTGTTCATATTCTGCCTCATCGATTTTTTCGTTGTGAAATTTTTTGAGCAGTTTTCGGTAAATTTTTTCTTTATCGGGCGAGAGATAAAATTCTTTTAGTTTTTTAATCAATTTTTCTTCACGATCTTTTAGCTGTTTCGCATTTTTGAAAAAACGCTCAAATTCCTTGGCAGGCAATCTGACGACCGCATTCAACAGAGTTTCGGTTGGAACTTCAAGACTTGGCATAATGACCTCTGCATTAATTTAACACAAAAAAGACGGCGGCGAAACAATGCAAAAAGCTCTGAACGAATGGTTTCGGACAGAACTTTTTTGCATTGTTTCGTGCAAAACCGCTAATTGCTTTCGTCGGCTGAAACCGCCTTTGGGTTTTTGTTCCAAAGCGCGGAAAGGCGTTTTCTCGATTCGATTTTGGCTTCGATATTCGGTGCTTTCATCGTCAGCGTTTCGAGATTTAACAAAAATTCCGGTTCGTGAAATATCTGGCGAACTTCGGCTAAAAACGGTTGGATTTTCGAATAAACGAAAATATGTTCGGTGCCGGAATCGAAAAACATTTTTTCGTCGATGCCGCCATTCAAAACGAACGAACACGCCATATCCCAATACGAAGTGATCATCCGAAAATTTGCGCTCGCGCGTTCGCCGCCGCGAAAAAGCGCGATGATGTCCATTGCCGTTTCGGGCGCAAATTCCGTAAAAAACCATTGCCGCGCTTCACGCATCTGCGCGTCGCGGCGCAGCTCGTAAAGCTTTAAAATTGCCATTACGTCGTTTTGTTTTTCCATTGTATTTTCTCCTCGATTTTATTTGCTGAATTCAAGTTTTGCGATCAGCTCTTGATAATTATTTTCCTTGTAAAACTTGCAGAATTGCAAATTATTTCGCGCTTCCGAAGATTTTCCGGCGGCGAGTTTGAAATGATTTTCGGCAGTTTCAAAATCGTGGCGAAGCGCGGAAATCACGCCGAGATTATTGTGCGCGTCCGCCGCCGCAACGCTGCCAAATTTAACCGCGTTTTGAAAAGCCGTTTCCGCCGCGTCGAAATTTTCTTCGCTTAAATATAAGAACGCGAGATCGAACCAAGTTTCGCCGTTTTTAGCGTTTATTTGCAAAGAATTTATAAAGGCTTTTTCCGCTTTTTCAAAATCGTTCAATTCAAAATGCGCCATTCCGAGCGCGTAAAACGCTTTTTCGTAACGCGGATTGAGCAAAACTGCGCGTTCATATTCCGCAATCGCTTCCGACTGATTTTTTAGTTGATAAAGACAAACGCCGATGTTGAAATGAATTTTCGCACGAAATTCCTTCGCTTCGTTTTGCGCGATGCCCGACAATTTTTGATAGATCGTCAATGCTTTTTCAAAATCCTTCGCGTTCGCAAGTTTGGTTGCTTCGTCAAAATTTTGCTTGATTACAATGCTCTGCGCCGAAGCCGAAATCGCCAGAAAAATAACAAAAATAAAAGATAAAATTCGCATTTTTAATAAACTCCTTTAGACATTTTTCCCAAGTCTGCAAGGAGTTTATTAAAATCTGCGAAGCAAAATCTTTCCTGTCTTTGCGGTTTATATTCTGAAATTGCTTAGGAATGCTCACCACAGAGACACAGAGGGCGCAGAGATTTTTTGAATTTTTCTAATTTCTCAGTGTTCTCTGTGTCTCTGTGGTGAAATTTTTTTAAGCTAATTTCAATTCGCGCCAAGTTTTCGGTGTATATTTGGTGAATTTGCGGAAAAGCGTCGTGAAATGGCTCTGGTTTTTGAAACCTGTTTGCAAACTGATTTCGACGAGTGGTAATTCGTCTTTTAAAAGCAATTCCTTCGCTCGTTCGATGCGTTGTTCCATCAGATATTGCTGCGGCGTTTTTCCGGTCGATTTGCGGAAAGCACGGGCGAAGTGAAATTGCGAAAGATCGGCGATTTCGGCAATTTCCGAAAGACTCAAATCTTCTTCCAGATTCGCGTCGATAAATTCCTGCACACGGCGCAGTTTGTAACCCGAAAGTCCGCCGTTTGTGGTTTCGTGCAAAGCACTTGCGGTCGAATAATTTCGCAATAAATGCAAGGTCAAAGTCTGCATCAGCGAATCCGAATAAACTTTGCCGACGGCATTTTCCGCGCTCGATTCGTTCAGCAAAGCAAAGCCGATCTGCTGAATTAAAGGGTCTTGCGCTTTGTAGATTTCCTTGAATTCAAAATCGCGGCTGAAACGATTTTCCAACGCAGTTTTGCGGACGAATTCGGGCGAAAGCAGAATTCCCATATTGTCCATATTTGCGTTCCAAGCCGCGCTGACGGTTTGTCCCGCAGGCGTCAAACAAAGATTTCCCGAACCGCCTTTCGTGCAAATGCGTTTGCCCGTTGACGAACTTTTGGTCGTCACGAGCGAACCGGAAATCGTCACGTTTATTTCGTGCAAAGCCGTTTCGTGTTCGAGCATTTTTCCCGGTTTCACAACCGCGCGGTGAACTCGTCCCTGCGAAAATTCGGCGGCTTGTCGAAACAGGTAATTTGCGTTGTCGGTTTTAGATTTCCATTCGATCTGCATGAAAGTAATTTTTAGTCTGTCTGCGTCAAAAAAGCAAGTATTAAATTCAAGGATTGAGAATTTCTGCCGATAAATCTATATTGTTAAAAGCTGATTTTCAGCTTGGAAAATGATGAAAAGCGAAAAAATAAAACAATTTTCAGTTTCGATCCTGATCGTGCTGTCGCTTTTCGTGTCTTCGATTTCGGCTTGCTGCTGCTCGCATCACACAGAAAAAGCCGAAACGGAAACGCCTTCGTGTCACGGCAAAATGCACGAAGCCGAACAATCAAACCAAGCGGTACAAGCAAACGACGCCGATTCTTTCAAAATTCCGTGCGAATGTTCGTTGGAATCTGCGCCAAAGGGTTTTGCCAAATCTGAAAACCTCAAAATCGAAAAGCAAACGGCAAAATCAGTCGATTCGATAAATTTCGAGATAAAAGAAGTTTTGCAGGAAATTTCGGCTTCGAAGATCGAATTTTCAAAGCCTTTTTATCTCTCGGATTCGTTCTATAATCTAAAATCTCCGCGCGCTCCGCCATTCATTTAAAGTCAAGAAAATAAAAGATTAATCAGCAGTTCGGTTTGTTTAAAACCGAGCGGTTTCGGCTGTGTCTGAAAACACGGCAAGGGAAGTTTTTTTTCGGGTTTTAAAACAATCCGCATTTGGAGATTTTTAAATGAAAAAAGTTATTTTATCAGTATTTTTCGCGCTTTTATTCAGCGCAAATTTGTTCGCGCACGAAGCATTTACGCTTGTTTCAAGCGCGAAAAAGACAGTTAAATTAGCCGATCTGATCGCAATGGATAAAGAGCGGACGCTCGGCAAAAAAGACGGCGTAAATCTTGTTTTTACAGAAAAAGAAATTCGGATCGTGATTGTCACCGGACCGGAAGACGATATGCTTTCGTATCGCGTGCAAGGAGTCCGAAATCCGAATTTCATTGTGCCTTCGGGCGCGACGTTGAAGATTTTGTTCGTCAATAAAGATTCGGATATGCGTCACGATATTCGTTTCGGACACGTCGTGAAAGATTTTGAGATCGCCGTCGAAACGGCTGAAACTGCCGGAAGCGAAAAGCTCGCGCCGCAAAACGCGGACGAAAGTTATCAAGCGGAAGAGATCGTCATAAAAGCCAATGAAGACGGCGCGTATAAATATTTTTGCTCGGTTCGCGGACACGCCAAAGGCGGAATGTGGGGAAATATTCTGGTCGGAATTTCTGCGGCGGAAAATCTGCAAACCGCGCCGAAAACAAAGCACATTCATTCGGACGATGAGGAAGAAGAACACGATCACGGCGGAAAAAAAGAGGACGGAAAAAACGAAAAAAAGCCTGAAGAATCGGGCGAAATGAAAGGAATGGATCATTCGAAGATGAATCATTCCGATCATCAAATGAAATCGACCGTCAATCTTGCCGATCCGATGTCGCGTGCCGGTTCGGGAACTTCGTGGCTGCCCGATTCTTCGCCGGTTTATGCGTATATGAAAATGTTCAAAGACGGCGGAATGTTTATGGCGCACGGAACAGCTTTTTTGCGTTATACGAGCGTCGGTTCGACGCGTGACATTTCAGCCGCCGGAAAGGGAAGCCGCCAGCGTTTCGATGCGCCGTCGATGTTTATGCTGATGTATTCAAAGCCTTTAACCGAAAAATCGCAGATCGGTTTTCGCGCGATGTTGAGTGCCGATCCGCTCATCGAACGCGGTTACGGTTATCCGCTTTTATATCAATCGGGCGAACTTTATCGCGGCGAGCCGATTCACGACCGACAGCATCCGCACGATCTTTTCAGCGAACTTTCCGTTTCGTATTCGTATAAATTCGACGAGAAAAATTCGTTGTTTTTCTACGCCGGACTTCCGGGCGAACCCGCGCTTGGTCCGCCGGCTTTTATGCACAGACTTTCGGCGATGGATAACGTGGACGCGCCGATCTCGCATCATTGGCAGGACGCGACGCATATCACTTGGGGCGTTGTCACAACAGGATTTACGCATAAAAACGTGAAATTCGAAGCGAGTGCGTTCAAAGGCGGCGAACCGAACGAAAACCGTTGGGATTTCGACAAACCGAAACTCGATTCTTTCAGCGGAAGGCTTTCGTGGAATCCGAATAAAAATTGGGCGTTTCAAGTTTCGCACGGATATTTGAAAAATCCCGAGCCTGCCGAACCCGAAATAAAAATTCTGCGCCGCACGACGGCTTCGGCGATTTTTAACAAAAAGTTTGACGATGACCGCAATTTTTCGAGCAGTTTCGTGTGGGGACAAAACTACGCCGAGCGCGAATATACGAATTCTTTTTTGTTTGAATCGAATTATCAATTTCAGAAAAATTCGATCTTCGGCAGATTCGAACGCGTGCAGAAAAGCGGTCACGAACTCGTTTTAGATCACGATGACGAACACGAAATCTACAATGTCGGCGCGTATTCGATCGGTTATGTGCGCGATATAGTGCGCGGCAAAGGAATCGATGTCGGCATCGGCGGACAGGCGACGCTTTATCAAAATCCGTCGTCGCTCGTTCCGTATTACGGCGGCACGAATCACGGCGGATTCCAGTTTTTTCTGCGATTTCGTCCGAGTTTGATGAATTAGAAAATTAAAGTGTTTCTCATAAAAGCATTGGAAAAAATATCCGAATAATATTTTCCCAACGCTTATCTTTTTGCAAAACCGTTTGTTATAATCTGTATGTAAAGTTTTTATAAAAATAATTGGAGAATATTAAGAATTATGAAATTTCCCGGTGGCTTCGATATGAATTCGATGATGAAACAAGCCCAAAAAATGCAGGAAGAAATGGGCAAACAGATGAAAACGACGATCGTTGACGCGTCAGCCGGCGGCGGTGCGGTTTCGGTCAAAATGCGCGGCGATTTTGAAGTTTTGGAACTTGTAATTTCGCCTGATCTCGTCAAAGACGGCGATGTCGAAATGATCCAGGATTTGACGATGGCGGCACTCGGCGAAGCGCGCCGCAAGGTCGAAGAAAAACTCAAAGGTCAGCTCGGCGGAATGCTTCCTCCGGGAATGGGATTCTAAATTTTTAATTTTAACGCAAAGGCGCAGAGATTTTTTTATTTAATTTACCTTTGCGTCTTTGCTTCTTTGCACCTTTGCGTTAAAAATAATTTGAAATGTTAGAGTATTCAGAACCCGTCGCAAAACTTATCGACGAATTTAAACGTCTGCCCGGAATCGGACATAAATCTGCGCAAAGGTTGGCTTTTTACATCTTGCGCCGTCCCGAAGCCGAAGTCGAAAAATTTGTCGAAGCTTTGCACGAAGTCAAAGAAAAAATCGTTTTTTGTTCGGTCTGCAACAATCTGACCGACATCAATCCTTGTATGTATTGCGCATCGACGACGCGCGAACGTTCGCAGATATGCATTATCGAAGAACCTTATAATCTCGTCGCGATCGAAAAAACGCGTTCGTATAAAGGTTTGTATCACATTTTGCACGGAAGCCTTTCGCCGATTCGCGGAGTTGGTCCCGACGAATTGATGCTTGCCAATCTTTTTCCGCGTTTGATGCCCGATAATAACGACGGCGTTGAGGTTAAAGAAATAATTATTGCGACAAACCCAACAACCGAAGGCGAAGCGACCGCAAATTATATTGCACGTTTAATCAAACCTTTGGGCGTTCGCGTGACGCGCATCGCGATGGGAATGCCGGTCGGCTCAGACCTCGAATTCGTCGATGAAGTAACGATGGACAAAGCGATGGCAAACCGTCACGAAATGTAAAAAGAGAAAAAAACTATTCGCAATCCGAATTTGGAAAATAATCCGAGAATTTTGTAATTTTCGGATTATTTTTTTTCTTTGTTTTACATCTAAATATCTGATTTAATTACATTAACTGCAAGTAAATATTAGGTTTAATAGTGTGTTTCTCAATGCGAAATAAAATTGCGTTTGTTAAATATTTTTTGTTGACAAATAAAAAAAACGTGCTAAGATTGCTACAAATCAACCGACGACATAACAAGATAAAGTGAAAATGCTATTTAGGAGTGCATTTTCTACTTTAAGGGGTTCAAGCAATATGGTGACGGGGAAACCATAATTGCTGACAAAATTTTCGGCGAATTAAGATTACTGCCGAAAACGATTGTTAAAAAGTTATGTTGTTTAACTCAACGAAAAAAAAATTTTCATACCGAACGATTGCCGTCTTTGATGCGGTGATTTTTCGGTATTCGTGTTTTTAAATTGATTTTTAGCTATCTTGAGTTCTTTTATAAATGAGATTTTAGGGTTGACATAGATAAAAAAGCCCGAACAGTTACTGGTAATAACTATTCGGGTATCTATCTAAGTCAAAACGGGGCATTAAAGGAAATGCGCCATTTTGATGCAATAGAATGGATTTCTGCATCATAACGCATTTCCTTCCCGTTTTCAATCAATAAATTCAATAAATACGGCAGTTTTTAGCAGTTTGAATGCTTTTTTTAGGATTCAAATTAACGGCTGTCGTCTGAATCGGCGAACGTGATTTTGTTTTGTTCGCTTAAACGAAATGTTTTGTCTAATAAATTCAGTAATTTTGATTTCACGGCAGAGCATTCCAAAACCACCGTTTTCTTCCGGGTTAAAGTCCTTTTCTCCACAATATCCGGCTTGAAAACATTGAAATAAACAAAGAAATAAGAGAGGAGTAAACTTTATATGTTGCAGAGAAACAAAAGACTTCGCCGTTTGATCGCGCGAAAGATGTCTCAAAAAGCGGCGAAAATGTCGTTGAAAGGCTGGATCAATCAAGCAATCGTATTGATGATGATCTATTCGGTCTTGATGATGGCAGTTCCGGCAAGAGGTTTAGCCGCCGGAAATCAGCGCGCTTTGAATAACAAAAACGAGCAAACAACAGCCACTCGTTCACAAGAAACTGAAAACTCCCAAATTTCAGAAACCAAACAAGAAAATCGGTCAACCGACGATTTGGCGGCAGAACCTGACGGACAAACCGCGACCGAACTCGAAAACGGCGACATTCTGATCGTCGGCGGAAGCACGGCAAAAATCTACTTTGCCGCGTCAAACAGCTTCGGCGCAGTGAACTCACCGCTTTCACCGCGTGAAAATCACGCCGCCGTCCGCTTAAACGACGGACGCGTTTTGATAACTGGCGGCTCACAGGGCAAAAACGCGCTTCGTTCGAGCGAAATTTTCGATCCTTCGACCGGAACATTTTCGGCGGCGGCGGAAATGAATTTCGCCCGCAACGGACACACCGCCACCGTTTTGACAAACGGCAAAGTTTTGATCGCAGGCGGCGGCAATGCCGAACTTTACGATCCTTCGACAAATACGTTTGAAACGATCGGTTCGGCGATGAAAACTGCTCGTGCAAATCATACGGCAAGTCTTTTGAACGACGGACGAATTCTCATCGTTGGCGGAACTAATGAAAAAGGCAAAATGCTTAATTCGGCTGAACTTTTCGATCCTTCAATAAATGAATTTATCGCGGTCAGCGAAATGGCAAACACCCGTAAAAATGCGGTTTTGCGCGTTTTGCACGACGGCAAAGTTCAAATCATCGGCGGCAGCGAACAGCCGACAATGGAACTTTTCGATCCGACCGCAAACCGTTTCGGCGCAAATGTAAAAATCCCTGAAAACGGTAACGATTTCCCTGAACTCTTTAACGACATTATGAGTTCGCCGACCCGCGCCGCCGTTCTTGGCAAAAACGTGATCGAACTCCCGCAAGCCAAAAAAGCCTTGGTTTACGCCGACGCAAACGGTTTGCAGAACGGACAAATTTTCAACAGTTCAAAAGCCACGATTTCAACCGAAGCGTTAAATTATCCGGCAGGAAACACCGTCATCGTCACCGGAAAAGGCTTTATGCCCTCCGAAACCGTTGAGTTGGTTTTCTACCAAACCGGAAATTCATCAAACAAAAATCAACCGAGATTCACCGCCCAAACAAACGAAAACGGCGAATTCAGATTCGACGGTTTTACGGCTGAAGAATCAAACGGAAGCTTATTGATTGACGCAAAAGGCGACATTTCAGGAGAAAAAGCACAAACAACCATTGATAACATCAGAACAGTCAATTCGGTAACATTAAACGGCGGCTCGGCTGTTACCGTTGCACCAAGCACCTTAATTACGGTAACCGCTACGGTAACTTTAGATAGTAATAGCAATTGGAATTCTTCAGGTTCTTTTATTACAACTAATCCGGCACCGCCAGCTAATTCAAATAACGGCAGTTTTACGTGTGTGGATCATTCCAATCATACAAGTTTTCCATCTGCGACGTTTACTGAAACATTCACAATTGAAGCTCCTCCAACAGTCGGAACTTATAATGTGTATTTTCGATTTTATCCTAATGACGATTGTAGTGGCAGTAGTCATACACCTTTGAATATGGCAAATGCCGTAACTGTTAGGAATGCCAGTACAACCACATTGAATTCAAGCTTAAATCCGAGTGCTATTAACGACGAGGTGACTTTTACTGCAACTGTTAGTGGTTCGACAGGGACACCGACGGGATCAGTCGAGTTTTTTGATGGGTCATCATCCTTAGGCGCAGTTGCGTTAATTAGCGGTATTGCAACTTTGTCTTCGTCAGCATTAACCGGAGGTTCACACACAATCAAAGCCGTTTATAGCGGAAGTAGCGTTCCTTCATACGCGCCTTCTGAAGCAACTTTGACGCAAACTGTAGATGCGACCTCGCCGACAGCAACGGTTTCAAATGCATACACAACGCCGACAAACGCAAATCCGATCGTGTTTGCCATTGCATTCAGCGAATCTGTTACGGGAGCGGATTCAGCCGCCGGATATACAGTTACAAACGGTACTGTTTTGAGCGTGACGGGAAGCGGAAATTCCAGAATAGTGAATGTTACACCGACCGCAGACGGAACGGTTTCTTTACAGGTAAATGCAGGTGCGGCACAAGATGCGGTAGGCAATGAAAATACTGTGTCAAATATAAGTTCGGTAATATATGACGCGACAAAACCGACTCCGGTGGTTAGCTCTGCCCCGAATCCGACAAACACTTCGCCGATCACGTTTAGCGTTGATTTTGGAGAAACGGTCACAGGCGGCGACATTGCGGGCAATTATACGGTTGTAAACGGAACGATAGGAATGATTTCGGGAACGGGTTCGACTCGCACAGTTTTAGTTTCACCGATAGCCGACGGCATCGTTTCATTAAAAGTTAATGTAAACGCCGCGACAGATTCGGCAGGAAATACGAGTAATGAATCGAATACAAAAGAAGTAAGTTACGATTCGACACTGCCTTCGGTTACCGTATCGCCTTTAACAGGATTGACAAATGCGTCGCCGATCGTATTTTCAGTTCAATTCAGCGAACCGGTTACTGGATTTGGCGACGTCTCGACAGATTACGCGGTTGATAACGGAACAGTTTCAATTGGCGGCAGCGGACAAAGTTATACCGCGACTGTGACGCCGAGCGGACAAGGCGCGGTAACATTTGCGGTAAATGCAAATGCGGCTGTTGACGGTTCAAATAACGGAAACACTACTTCGGCAACGGCGTCTGTTACTTACGATTCGGTTGCGCCCGTTCCGACGATTTCAAACGGATATTCGTCAGCCACAAGCACATCGCCTGTTCTATTCACCGTTTCGTTCAGCGAACCCGTAGTTTCAGGAGAATTTACGGCAAGCGACATTGCATTATCAGGAACGGCAAATCCGACATCTCTTTCAGTAGCAACTACTGACAACCAAACATTCACGGTTTCAGTTAAAGGAATGAATGCAAGTGGTACGGTTGTTTTGAATGTTGCAGCCGGTGCCGCGCACGATGCGGCAGGCAATTTAAGTACGGCGGCAGCGGAAAATTCGGCTGACTTCGATTTGGTTACGACGCAGAAACTAATTCTTCCGTCAACCGCTCCGCAACCTTGGTATTACTACAATGAAGTAAGCAATAATTTGATTCCGAGCGACGCAAACCCAGGAACGGATTTTGTTTCGACAACTTCGATTCCGAGTCACGGAATCGGCGCGGCGCGCGTGAAATCGCTTGCGGGTGAAAAGACTTTGTTCTTTACTCCCGATTATAACGGCTCGCGTTTTGACGAATTGACCGAATTCTCGTTCTGGTTCAAACAAGATGCGTCCGATTTGGTTGCGAAAACGCCTTATGTCAATTTCGGAATCGATTTCGATTCGACAGACGGAATTACGCCGATAACTTATCAAGGACGTTTGACATACGTTCCGCAAGTTGCGACGACGCCCGGAACATGGCAGAAGCTTGATCTGACAACCGGAAAGTTTTATTTCACATCGTCAATGGTGGCAGGATCGAACGCTTGTCGAGGACAAAGCAATCTTTGTACTTTGCAGCAGATTCTGACGAATTATCCGAACTTGAATCTGCCGAATACGCCGTATGACAATCCGATGACACCGCATAACGATGCACCTTTCGGCTTTGGTTTGATCGGCATTCGTGTTGACGGTGATTCACAAGGTTTTACGAGTTACATTGACGGAATAGTTGTCGGAAAGAACAGTAGTAATACGGATTACGACTTTGAACCGGCAGCAATCGTTTCTTTGACCGATCCTTCAGCAGTTTATGATGGCAATCCGCACGGAACGACAGCAACGACGACTCCGAACGGATTAACTGTAAATCTTGAATATACGGGAGTTTTGCCGACGGTATATGCGGCAAGCTCGACACCGCCGACTGATGCCGGAACATATTCGGTAACGGGAACTATCAACGATCCTGTTTATGTCGGAAGTGCAACTCTCTCGTTTACTATCAGTAAAGCATCACAGACGATTACTTTTGCACCACCGACAACTCCGGCGGCATACAACAGCACGTTTACAGTTGCGCCGACGTCAAGTTCGAGTTTGGCGGTTAGTGTTGCTGCAAGCGGCGGCTGTTCGATTTCGAGCGGAACCGTCACGATGACAAGCGGAACGACTACTTGTGTTTTGACTGCATCGCAGGCAGGTGACAATAACTACAACGCGGCAACGGATGTTATTCATGAGGTGAATGCATCGAAGATCAATCAGACAATTACGTTTGCGCCACCAGCAACTCCGGCAGCGTTTAACAGCACGTTTACGGTTGAGCCGATGTCAGACTCAAATCTGACAGTAGATGTTGCCGCAACGGGCGGTTGCTCGATTTCAGGATTGACCGTCACGATGACGAGCGGAACGACTGTTTGTACATTGACGGCATCGCAAGGCGGAGATAATAACTACAATCCTGCGACGAATGTTGTCCATGAGGTGAGTGCATCGAAGATCAATCAAACGATCACATTTGCACAGCCTCCAAGTCCGGCGGCATACAACAGCTCGTTTATGGTGGCACCGACCTCAAACTCAAATTTGGCGGTTAGTGTTGTTGCAAGCGGCGGTTGTTCGATTTCGAGCGGAACCGTTACGATGACAAGCGGAACAACTACTTGTGTTTTGACGGCATCGCAGGCAGGCGACAATAACTACAACGCGGCGTCCAATGTTATTCGTGAAGTAGCTGCATCGAAACTCAGCCAGACAATTGAATTTGAGCAGCCTGCAAGTCCGGCAACCTTCGGAACTTCGTTTACTGTCGCGCCGACATCGGATTCGATGTTGACGGTATCGGTTTCAGCTTCCGGCGGTTGTGAAATTTCGGGCGATACAGTCACGATGACAAGCGGCACGAATGCTTGTGTTTTGACTGCTTCGCAAACAGGAAACGACAATTACGAAACTGCCGATCCGGTTGTCAGAACGGTTGGTGCTTTGCTTGCTTCGCAAACGATCGATTTCACACAGCCTACGGATAAAACCTACGGCGACGGTGATTTCAGTTTGACGGCGACGGCAAGTTCCAATTTAGCAGTCAGCTTTGCGTCAAATTCGACATCTGTCTGCACGGTCAGCGGTTCGAGCGTTCATATCGTTTCGGCGGGAACGTGTTCGATCACGGCTTCGCAGGCAGGAAACGGCGATTGGGCATCGGCAGAATCTGTAACCAAAACTCTTTCGATTGCCAAAGGTTCTTTGACCGTAACAGCGAATAATCAGCCGATCACGTTCGGTGATTCCGATCCTTCGCCATTTACTTTTAGCTATAGTGGTTTTGTTAATGGCGAAGGTGATTCTGTAATTGACACGCCGCCGACGTGCGGAGTCAGCAGTTCGCATTCTGACGCGGGAACGTATCCAATCGTTTGTTCGGGCGGTGCGGATAACAATTACAGTTTCAGCTATGTTGACGGAACTTTGACTGTTTCGGCGGCTCCGACGACCACGACTGTTTCAGTTACGGGCGGTGTTTATAACGGCAATCCGTTTGTTGCGACTGCTGTTGTGACAGGTGCGGGCGGACTTAATCAATCCGTCAGCCCGATAACTTACACAGGACGTAACTTAACCGTTTACAATTCTACGACACCTCCGACAAATGTGGGAGATTACACGGCAAGTGCTTCTTTTGCAGGCGGCGGAAATTATGTGGGTAGTAACGGAAGTGCAGATTTTTCAATAACGAAAGCAACGCCGACGGTTGTTGTTACAGGCGGAACTTTTGAGTATGACGGAAATCCGCATTCGGCAACTGGAACTGTCACAGGTGTGAACAGCGAAGACCTTGGAACGCTGACGTTTACATACACACCGGGCGGTTCATCTGCTCCGGTAAATGTAGGCGCGTATTCGGTCAGCGGTTCGTTCGCCGGAAATGATAATTACAATCCGGCAAGCGGAACGGCAGAAATCACAATTACAGCGGCTCCGGCAACTGTGACTGTGACGTTTGAAGCCGGACCGTATGTTTATCGCGGAACACCGTTTACGGCAACGGCGAGAGCAACGGGCGCAGGCGGTTTGGATGTAGATGTTACCGCTTCGATCGTTTACACCGATTGCACGAATGTCGGAACTTGCCGCGCAACGGCTACGTTCTCGGATGCAAATCACGCAGAAGCAACGAATTTCGCCGAAATCTCGATCACGCAGGCAACGCCGACCGTGACCGTGAGCGGCGGAAGCTACATTTATGATGGAAATCCGCATCCGGCAACAGGAAGCGTGACAGGCGTAAATAGTGAAAATCTCGGAACGCCGACGTTTACATATACGCCGGGCGGTTCGTCTGCACCTGTCAATGCGGGAATTTATACGGTCAGCGGTTCGTTTGCAGGAAATACGAATTACACTTCGGCAACGAGTGCTTCGTCTGCAACGATCACGATCGGTCAGTCTGCTCAGACAATTTCGTTTGATACGATTCCCGATAAGTATTTCGGCGATCCTGATTTTATGGTCAGTCCGACGGCTTCGTCAGGTTTGCCCGTTTCATTGTCGGCAACGAGTTCACCGATCGCAGGATTGTGTACGGTCACAGGCTTTACCATTCACATCGCGGGAGAAGGAACTTGTACGATCACGGCTTCGCAGGCAGGTAACGGAAATTATTTACCTGCAATGAACGTGGAACAAACATTTACGATCACGACCTTGATGACGGACGTTGATGTTTCGATCGCAAATCCGACGACGCGGGCGACATTGCCTTCGTCGGGTCCGGTTACGGTCAGCGTTCCGGTCACGGTCAGCGATGTTACGAATCACGGATTCACATCGTTCGAATTCGCGGTCAGTTATGACCAAACCAAGTTGACTCCGACGGCGAGTTCGGCAGTTGTTGTTACGGGCGATGTGGCTTTCCCGTATAACGGCGACATTATTTCCAATGTTGTTTCGCCGGGAAGCTTGGCGGTTCAGGCAAGCGGGATTTCGCCGCTGGCGGGATCGGGCAGATTGCTTTCGTTGCAGTTTACCGCAACTGAAATTGGCTGTTCGGCGGTTACTTTCGGAACTCCGAATACTTTCTTGTTCAACGGAAACACGAATCCTGTCAATGTTACGACTGGACAAGTTTGCGTTGCGGAAGATACGACGACAACCGTTACCTTTGAGAGTGGTCCGTATGTTTATCGCGGAACGCCGTTTACGGCAACGGCAACCGTAGTCGGAAACAGAACCGGCGATACGCTGACCGCACCGACCGTTACCTATACGGGCGAATGCACGAATGTATCGGTCATCGGCTGTACGGCTTCGGCAACTTTTGCGGGTGACGATACGCATATCACCAGCACTGACAGCGAAACGATCGTTATTACGAAAGCTCCGCTGACCGTGACGGCAAACGACCAAACGCGCCGCTACGGTGAAGACAATCCGGTGTTTGACGCGACCATTATGGGTTACGTCAACGGTGAAATGTTCGGAATGTCGAGCGGTGTGACGGGCGCGCCTGTCTGCACGACAACGGCAATCTCGACGAGTTCTGTTTTGGGTTCGCCGTATCCAATCACTTGTTCGTTGGGAACGCTTTCGGCAAACAATTACAGCTTTACGTTTGTTGACGGCAGTTTGATCATCGAAAAAGCGGATCAGGCTATCACGTTTGCGGCGATCGACGATAAACTGATCGACGCACCGAACTTTAATGCTTCGGCAACGGGCGGCGATTCGGGCAATCCGGTCACGTTTACGACTTCTAGTTCGGCTTGTTCGGTAAGTTCGAGCGGTGAGATCGATGTTCTGACCTATGGCGTTTGTGCGATCACGGCACATCAAGCCGGCAACGATAATTACAATGCCGCGCCCGATGTTTCGCAGTCGTTCGATGTCATCCCATATGTAACGAACTTGAATGTTTCATTGCCGACAACGCCTGCTTCGCTTTATCACGGGCAGTCATTGGCGGTTCCGGTTTCGATCAGTGAAACAGGTTTGCACGCGATCAATTCGATTACGTTCGATTTGTCGTATGACAGTTTGAGATGGGATCAGGCGACGACGTTTATCACGGGTTCGACCTGCGGCGGCGCGGTTTCGTCTTCCGCTGTCAGCGGCGGCGTTCAGGTTACGATCACGGCTCCGCCGAGTTCTTACTTGAGCGGTTCGTGTTCGGTCGTACTCAATTTTGTGGCGAGCAATACGGGCACTAGTTCGTTTGCTTTGAGCAATTTTGTTTACAGTTCTGATACGCCGACCGCGCATACGGGAATGGCAACCGTCACGGGAAGTCCGTATTCCGTGACCGTGACAAACGGAAACATCACCGGAACGATCACCAATTTCCATAACGGATTGGCGGTTCCCGATGTGTTATTGTCAGCGGCAGGTTTACCGCCGGTCAGCGGTTCGACGAATAGTTTAGGCGTTTACGATTTGTCAGGTTTCGGCGACGGAAGCTACACCGTAACTCCGTCGAAAACTGCCGAAACGCGGACGACCGCAACATCGAACAGTTCGATCTTGTCGAACGATGCCACGATGATCCAGCGTCATCGCGTCGGTTTGTGTCCGGTTGCGACACCGCTTCCGACCGATCCGTGTCCGTCACCGTGGAATGCGAAGATGCAGGCGGCGGCTGATGTCGATCAAAACGGTGCTATCCAATCGTTCGACGCTTCGTTGATTCAGCAATTCCGTGCCGGAATTCCCAATGTTGTCAATCAAAGCGGATTCTGGAAATTCACGGATTCTTCAAAAACATACGCCGATGTTTGGACACCGAAGACGGCTGAAGATTACACCGCGCTTTTGCTCGGCGACGTTGACGGCAGTTGGAGCGTTCCGGTTGCGCCTTTGGCAGATAAAGGCGGAAGGACGAAAGCGGATGACAAATCGTTTGACACGGAATATGTGAAACCGCAGGTTGCCGATGTTGCGCCGATGGCGGTCAATGTCGTGCTTCCGACGGCTTCATTGCCGACGAATGCGACCGTGACACAGGAAATCACGGTCGGCGATCTGTCAGGACAAAGCGTTACGTCGTATGATTTCGACATCGTTTACGATCCGGCAGTCGTCGAACCGTCGCTTTCCTTGGTCAATAAACAGGACACGCTTTCGGGTAATATGTCCGTTTTGGCAAATGTGGTTGCGCCCGGTCGCCTTGCGGTTTCGGCGACGGGCATCAATCCGCTCAACGGTTCGGGTGTGTTGTTAAAACTCATCTGGCGCACGGTCGGAAATTCGGGCGATTCGACGGCGATCACGTTCGATCCGTTCATCTTTAACGGCGGAACGCCTTCGGCAACCGTCGTCAACGGACAGATCACGCTTTCGGTCACGACGGCGCAACAGGCAACTGTTTCGGGACGTATCACGGCTCCCGACAGCAAAGGCTTGAACGGCGCGATCGTGTCGATCACCGGAGCAAACGGACAAACTGCTTCCGTCAGAACGAACAACTTCGGCGTTTTCACTGTAAACGGTTTGCCGATCGGTCAAACTTATATCATCAGCGTCAAAGCAAAAGGCTACACCTTTACGCCGCAAACGCTGAATTTATTGCACGATGAAGAGAATTTGGAGATTGCGGCGCAACCGTAATTCTCAAAATTTTCGATTCTTTGGAAGGCGTGGCTTCGGCTCCGCCTTTTTTTATAAAATTATTTATCAGCAATTACACAAAATTGAGTTAGTTCAGATAAATCTTGTCGTCATTCAATTAAATCTCGCAATCATTTATATAATTCTCGCCGTTATTCAAATAAATCTTAGCGTCATTCAAATAAATCTCGCCGTCATTCAAATGAATCTTGCAGAGATTTATATAAATCTTGTCGCCATTTAGATGAATCTTGCGGAGATTTATATAAATCTCACTGACAATTAAATAAATGGCGTATTGAATCAAGCGGCTTTCGGTCGGGTTTAAAATGCACTTATCTTGTCAAAAATAAGCGATTTTGATGCTAAAATGCTGAAATCTAAAGTTTATGAAAATCAATACCAGACCTTTTCATTTCGGCGAACGCTTGCTTCATCCGCAAGGTTCGACGGTTTTATGGCTGATTCAAGCGGTTTTCAGCATCGTGATGTCGCTCTTTTTTCGGCGCATCGAGCTTGTTAATTCAGACCGCATTCCGAAGGATAAAGGCTTGGTTTTCGTGATGAATCATCCGAACGGCTTGATCGATGCCGCTCTCGTTTTTGTCGCTCTGCCGCGCAATGTTTCGTTTCTTGCAAAGTCCACGATCTTTAAAATGCCTGTTCTCGGTTGGCTTGCGAAGGCGGTCAAAGCTTTGCCCGTTTATCGTCAATCAGACGCGAAAGGCGAGATGACAAAGAATCAGGAAACCTTTCGCCAATGCCGCGAATTGTTGAAAAACGGCGGCGCGATCGCAATTTTCCCCGAAGGCATTTCACATAACGAAACGAAACTTCAGCCGCTGAAAACGGGCGCGGCGCGAATTGCGCTCGGCGCGGTTTCGGTCGGACAAAATCCGTCGGCGGTCGATCTGCACGTTGTTCCGGTCGGACTTTTCTACACGAACAAAACCGATTTTCGCTCGGAAGCGATGCTTATTTTCGGAGAATCTTTTCCCGTTCTGCCCGTCGAACTGAACGACTTGGGCGAACCGACGCGCGAAGCCGTAAAGGATTTGACGCAGGAGATCGAAGACGCGCTTTTGAAGGTGACGATCAACGCCGAAGACGAAAACGCGCTCGAAACGGCACACATCGCGCAGGAACTTTTCGCGTCCGTTTACGAAACCGGCGACGCGGAACAAACGCTCGCCGATAAATTCGAGTTTTTAAGAGATTACGTCGGCGATTCGGGCATCGAAAAACTTTCCGAAACCGAAGAAAACGAAAAGCTCGAAAAACGTCTCGCGCTTTACGACAAAAAACTCGAAAAACTCGGCATCGAACCCGAAAATCTCGCGCTTCCGCAATATTCGTTCGGCGCGGCGGCGAAATATTTCTTCAAAAGATTTTGGTTTTTAGTTTTACTTTCGCCCTTTGCAATTATTGGTACAATTTTACATTTTCCTGCGTATCAAGCAGGGAAATTGCTCGCCTATATCTATGCGCGAAACGAATCGCGCGACATCGCTTCGACCGTCAAAGTTCTCGCCGGAATGGTTTTAATGCCGCTGACGTGGATCATCGCCGCCGTCGTTTTGTATTTTTATTTCGGCTGGAAGCTCGCGCTGGTTTCGCTTCCGTTTACTTTTTTATGCGGTTACGTTGCGCTCCGAACGCTTGAAGAAATTGACGAAATGCGCGGTTGGATCAAAGCTGCTTGGCTGTTTTTGAGCGGACGCGAAAAGTTTTTGCGGTTGCTTGCGGAACACCGTCGTTTGTATAAAACGGTGAAAAGTAAAAAGTAAAAAGCGGTTCGTCTGAAATAACAAACCGCTTTTCGTTTGGACTTTTGTTTTCAATTAACGAACTTTGTGTTCTTCGGCATCCGAAGCGTTTTTCGAAGTGCGCCATTCGTCTTCAGTTTCGTAGAAATTTACGTCGAACGAAAGCAAACTGCGAACCGGAACTCCTTGAATTTCGTTCGGAGCGTCTTCAAATTTTACGATCGCGCCGCAGCCGATAACTTCCGCGCCGAGTTCTTTCACCAACTCGAAAGTTTGTTCCATCGCTTTGCCCGAACGCATAATATCGTCCACGATGATCGCCGGATAAACGTCGCCTTCGCCGATGTATTGACGAAATTGGCGTTTGCCTTCTTCGATCTCAGCCCAATAAATCTGGTCGGCAGAAAGTGCTTCGCGGACGCCGAAAGCAACGACGATGCCGCCCGGACTCGGACTGATGACCGAGACTCGCGGCAAGTGGCTCGAAATCGCTTTTTCCATCCGAAACATACGGCTCAAGCCGACGGAAAGCTCGCGCGCCGTGTTGTAATAACGAAATGCCAGCGGCATCTGAAAATAATGCGAAGCGTGTTTGCCGTTCGGATAAACGAAATGTCCTTTACGATAGGCACCCGTTTTTTGAAGAATATCCATTACCGCAACACCTGACGGAATCAAATCAACCATTTATTTTTCTCCTTGAAATTTAAGATTAGCTATTAAAATTTTAATCGCCCGAAAATTTTTAATCAAACTTCGTTTTTCAAAACTTTTTCGAGCAGAACCTTTTGCACCGGACTCACGTTCTCGGGCAATTCGTCAAAATCGAACCAACCGAAATCGGTAATTTCATTCGGATTTATTTTAACTTCGCCGTTTGCATTGGCGCGAAAAAGCATTTCGACGTGGCGATTTATCGTGCGGACGCGCAGCATTTGCAGGTTTTCGAGTTCGAGATCGGTTTCTTCTTTTATCTCGCGTTTGATCGCCGTTTCGGGTTGTTCTGCTTGTTCGATGAATCCGCCCGGAATCGCCCAACTCCATTTCGGACGCAGGATATGTTCCAACAATAAAACTTTGCCTTCATCGTTTGTTATCACGGCGGCGACCGAAACCGTAAATTTCGTTTGCGTCAGGCGAATGACGTGCATCCGCACGAAATATGGTGTAAACTTCCAGACAAAACCGACGAGTTTTTTTAACATCAAAAAATTTGTTTCCCCTAAAAATAAATTCCCCCCGAAAACAGACAAATTAATCTGGAAAGTTTGCGTTGTTAAACTTTTTTAAAAGGTGTAGGAGAAAAACACCCCTTTTCTCTTGCTGTCCGAAAATAACCATATAACTTTTCCAGTAGTAGATTCAATCGGAGTAATTTATGTTAAAAAACTTCCCTAAAATTTCCGCGTTGTCAGCGGCAGTAATGCTGTTTTTAGTATTTGCCGTAAATTCGTTCGCTCAAAATTCTTCACTCACGAATGATCTTAACAGTTCGTTTAAGAAATTCGATGTCGTCAAATTAAACAATTCAAATCGGCTGGTTTCCGAAAAAACTTTAAACATTCAAACAACTGAAAAGAATTATCATTTGAATTTCGCGCCGAACGATCTGCGTTCGCCGCGTTATCGTGCGGAAGATACAAGCGCAAACGGTGTGCGCGAACTTTCAAAACTTCCTGTCAATACATTTAAAGGAACGGTTGCGGGCGAAACTAATTCGCAAGTTCGCCTGACGATCGAAAATTCAAAGGTCGAAGGCTATTTTACTTCAAATGGCAACAGATTTTTTATCGAGCCGGCGCAAAAGTTTTCAAAATCGGCGGCGGCAGACGATTATGTCGTTTACCGTTTGGAAGATGTCGCAACGGAAAGAAATTTTTCGTGTCCGCTCGATCTCGCCGAAAAAATGGAAGACGGCAAAAAGATGGTTTCGCCTGAAAACGCCGTCAGCGCAAACGGAATGCGTGTGCTCGAAATTGCGACCGAAGCCGATTACGATTTCGTTCAATCGGCAACGAACGCAAGCGGCGCAAACGCCAAGATTTTGAGCATTTTGAATATGGTCGAAGGCGTTTACGAAGCGGAAATAAATCTGACCGTGAGAGTCGTTTTCCAACACACTTGGTCAACGCCCGATCCGCTCGACGGGACAAATTCAAACACGCTTTTAACATCTTTCCAAAACTACTGGAATACGAATTATCCCGCCGCGCAATATCCGCGCGACACGGCACATCTTTTTACCTACAAACCGAATGTCCGCGCACAGGGCTTTGCGTATATCGGCGTGATCTGTAATACGCCGCAGTTTGCATACGGTTTGTCGGGCAGAATTTACACCGAATGGAACTGGGAAGAAGCAAACTTTTTGGTTTCTTCGCACGAAATCGCGCATAATCTCGGCGCAAATCACGCCGAAGCCGCGCAAAGTTGTGCAAATTCGCTGATGAACGCACAACTCGGCGGCAGCACGCAACTTACTTTTTGCACTTTTTCGCGCAACGAGATCACGAATTACGTGAGCACGCACAACAGTTGTTTGAGTACGAAAAGCGGCGTGCGCTGTGATTTCGAAGGCGACGGAAAATCGGACATCACTGTTTTCCGACCGTCGAACGGTTATTGGTATGTCAGCCAATCGGGCGGCGGATTCAACTTTTTCGGTTTCGGACAAAACGGTGATAAACCGATGGCGGCAGATTACGACGGCGACGGCAAAACCGACGCGGCAGTTTACCGCATCGGAAACTGGTATCGTCTGCGCAGCTCGGACAATACTTTCGACGGGCTTGCTTTCGGCAATTCGACCGACATTCCCGCACCTGCCGATTTCGACGGCGACGGCAAAACCGATGTCGGCGTTTTCCGACCTTCAACGGGCGGCTGGTTTTGGCTGAATACGTCGAACGGAAGCTTGGGAACGAGCAATTTCGGGACAGTCGGCGACGTTCCCGTTCCGGCAGATTACGACGGCGACGGTAAAGCCGATGTCAATATTTTCCGTCCTTCGACCGGAAATTGGTATCGCTTGAATTCGTCGAATAATTCGTTCTTTTCGATTCAATTCGGCGCAAACGGCGACAGAGCCTTTGCCGCAGATTTTGACGGCGACGGCAAATCCGACATCGCAGTTTGGCGACCTTCGGACGGCGGCTGGTATGTTTTGAAAAGCGCAAATGGAGCATTGTTCGCGCTTGCCTTTGGGCTTCCGACCGATCTTCCGACACCGGGCGATTACGACGGCGACGGCAAAACCGACGTTTCCGTTTTCCGTCCGTCGAGCGGTTATTGGTATCGCTTCAACAGCGGCGACGGCTCATTCGCCTCGGCAGTTTTCGGCGCAAGCACCGATATTCCCGCAGAAGCTTTTTAATGAAAAATTCAAATATTCAAGCTGAAAAGAGGAACTTGCGTTCCTCTTTTCATTTTTCTGTCAGTTAAAGCTCTGCACACATAAGTTAGAACTCTGCGCCGATCAGTTAAGACTCAACACCAATCAGTTAAGACACAACACACATCAGTTAAGAGTCAACACACATCAGTTAAAACTCAACACACATCAGTTAAGAGTCTGCACACGTCAGTTAAGACTCAACACACGTCAGTTAAAGGTCTGCACAAACTCCTGCCGACTCTGCACATATCAGTTAAAATTCTAAACTTCGAGAATATTCAGTTGCTGATCAAAACCACGTCCTGCGTTTGGATTTCTTGAGCAATTACAAAATTTTTGCCGTCTTTCGACCAATCCAACCACTGCACGTTTCCTTTTCCGAGATCGAAACTTTGGATAATTTCGTTTTCATTCAAAGGCAAAAGCAAAAGTTTCGTTTCATCGCCTTGATAAGCGATCTGCGAGATGAATTTTCCGTTCGGAAACCAGCGCATAGTTCTGTCTGTGGCATTTTCAGGCAAGTTTATATTTCCGAGAAATTCGCCCGTAATTGTTGAAATTAAACCGATTTTCCATTTTCCGCCGATCTTGTCCAGAAAATAATAAGCGGTTTTCGCAGAATCGGGCGAAACTGCCGGATGTGCGGCAAGGGTTTGCGTCAACTGCGTTAATTTATTGTCCGCAAGCTCGAAACGCCAGAGCGTTAAAACTTTGTTCGTCAATCCGCGCTGAAAAATTATCGATTGACCGTCGGGCGTAAAATTTCCCCA
>DAITPE010000004.1:0-31246 GCA_036833775.1 Pyrinomonadaceae bacterium
CGGTTTGCAAAACTTCGATCTTGACGAACTGATTTTTCAACAAATTCAGCTTGTAAAAATGCTTTTCGCCGTTTGAAATTTCCTTTTCAAACGTCTGCCCGACAACGATCAAAGGCGTTTCGGCAGTTTGCGCCGAAGCCGTCGGATTATGATTTTGCGCAAAAATCTGAAAACTGAAAAACGAAGTAAAAATAAAACCGTAAATTGCCGAACTCAAAACTTTTTTCATCTCTAAACTCCTAAAAAGGCGAACTTTACCCGATTGATGAAGTTAGTTTAATGAAAAAGACTTTCTAAAATCTTTAGAAAATCTTGAGATTTTTCTGAAAAAATTATGAAAGAAAAAAATATAATAAACTTTAGTTTGTTTCGGGCAATGACAAACTGAAGTTCGTCTTACTTTTTCGCTTTCGACAAATCAGCAGCAATTCGCGCCGGAATTTTTCCGACCGTTCCGACATATTTCCAACCCGAAATGCCTTTCTGATTCGGATAAACGACAAAACCTTTCGCATTAATTAAACGCACAACCGCTGTCACGCTTGCTTCATCTGCATTTCCGTCAGTTTCGCGGCGAATCTGGATTTTCAATCTTCCTTGCGCCGATTCTTTATCGTTTGTAACGGTAAATTTGCCGATTTTAGCAAATTCGGCAGAGGTTTTTTCGAGGATTTCTTTACTTAAATTTTCATCGCCTGTGACATCGATATAAAGCGAATTTATTTCGTTTAACGGTAATCCGATCAGCTTTTTATCGCCTGCTCTGCTATCGCTTTTTCTGTTTTCAAAATCAGGTCTTTTTTGAATATTTTCCCGCATCGGAAGCCGCAAAATTCCGTTTTCGTCGGTCTCATCTTTTCGTGAATCATTATTAGCAGTTTGCGTTTGCGGCTCTTTAACAAGAATTTCCTTTTTCGGCGCAAGCTCTTTGCTCGTATCGCGTTTCGGTGTTTTATTTACTGAAAATTCGACTTGTTTTTCGCGTTTCGGCAAAGTTTGCTTTTCATCTTTCGGTGCAGAATTTGTATTTGACGGAGCAATTTGCTCGTCGTTTTTCGGCGTTTGATTTTGCGGACTTTTAATTTCGGGCGTTTCCATTTTCGGCGGATTTACTGCAAATTGATCGCGTTTTTCGCTTAAGTTTCTGAAAACGAACCAACCGAAAGTTATTGCAATCAAGATCAAACCGAAAGCCAGCGCAGGTTTCAAAATCGGCTGTGCAAAAAGATTTCCGAGCGCAAATTTTGCACGAAGAACGGCAAGCGCAATACGTCTGAAAATTTGTGTTTCGGCGTAATTTACAACCAAATTTATTTTTTCCGGTTCGCCGTATTTATCTAAAACAGGCGCGAAATTGAAAGTGATTTTTTGACCTTTTTCGAGCGTTAAAACATCGGAAAAATCGCCGTTTTGAAGTTCGGAAAAACTCAAAAGATGCGTGGCGAGAAGCGTTTCGTTTTCGCCGTAAACTTCGACGAGTTCTGCCGATTCGTCCAAACTCAAACTTGCCGAATCGGTTTCCGCGAGGTTTATTTCCGAAAGCGTTTCACCGTCGGCGACGACGCGCAAAAATCCCGCGCTCATCGCCTTGCGATTTTCGGCTTGCGAGGCGAGAACTTCCTTTATTTTCTTCAGTTCGTCAGCTTCCAGATTCGGCGGATTGCGCCAATCTTGGTCGTCAAAATTTGGTTCATTTTCAGTCAGCATAAAGTTGGGAATCTCCATTTTTTCTTGAGATGCGGGCAAATTCAGAGAGTTTGTCAGACGCAAAAAACAATCGGGGTCGAGCGCGGCGTGAATCCGGTTGACTTCGATTCGGTGTTCTTCGTCAGGATCGTTTTTGTCGAAATAAAAAGCCTTAATGATGTCGTTAAAAGGATTGAATTTGTCGGGAATCGCGCACGAGCTGTTCCAAGGCGTAAAAGTTTTCAGCGATTCGTAAGCCGTTTCGCGTAACTTCTCGGTTTCTTCTTTTGCGTCAAAGCGTTCTTCACCGCGAGTTACTTTGACGACCTGCAAAATTTCGCCGAAACGCGCCTTTAATTCCTTCATCAAAACGCCTTTGCGCGAACGATAATAATAATCGTCGTGAACGCGTTCCGGGTCTTGAATAATAATGTTGTAAAGCTCCATCGCGTCCGCCGTTCCGTAATTGTGCAAAATGCGCGAAATGCCGAGCGCGACGTAAAACGAATTTCTTTTGAGCGAAATGCGAACGAGATGTTTGATGAAAAATTTCAGTAGATTTCGTTCGCATTTTTCGTTTTCGCGCTCGAAAATTTCAGATTCGACAAAAACAAGTCGCTGTAAAAGTTGTAAATCATTTAATGAAACACGGCTTCGTGCGGCGCGTGAATTTTCGGCGCGTCCGGTCGGATTGTAATAATAGCGTTTGAATTGCGCGTTTGATGCCGCTTCGAGCTTCGACATCGCGGCAATCGCAATTTTTTTCGCGGTTTCGCGGTCGTTATGCAGGAAAAAAGCGAGCCGAAACGCTTTGTCGAGCCATTCATCTTTAAAATTTTCCTGCACCATTTTTATTCCAGATTCCAAATTCTAAATTCCAGATTCAGCGTAAATGCAAAAAGCCGAAATCTTCCAAAAACATAATAATTAAAATTCTAAATTTTCAGCGTGGCATTTTCGGAATTCGCAAAATCACACGCAAACGATTTTTCCTTTACGGCAAACTCAAAATTGTTCGACGAAGCCGAATGAAAATTCATCGGCAATTTTGTTAAGGAAAAACACGATGCGAAAGTTTTTAATTTATTTCTGCTTGTTCGGGTTGCTATTAAACATAAATCAAACCTGCGCCAATGCCAAAACCATTTTTGATTTTCCGGTCGAAATTTTGGAAATAAAAGAGATAGGAATTTCCGACCGCGACGAATCGAAAACCGTGATCGAGGTTCATTGGCGCATTGACCCGCTTCAAAAAGAAAAAATTTCCGCTTTCAATCTGGTTCTTTCAGTGGTTTATGCAGACGGAACTTCGGTCAGCGAAAAACGCACTGCTGCAAAAAATGAGTCTTCCGCACGGATCGAAATTCCGTCCGTCAAAACCATCGGCAATCGTCCTGCGGCTTCGATCAAAAAGGTCAGCGCAAAGGTTTTCGCTGTTCTTCCAAAATCATAAAAACAAACAATTTAAGGAGAAAATAAAAATGAAAAAATTAACAATTACAACAATTTTCGGTTTGGCAATGGCAATCGCTTTGGGTCTAGGTTTGATTCCTTCGATGGAACAAACGGCTTCGTGCGCCGATTGCGAATCGGACAATTTGCCCGGTATTAAAAAGCAATTTGAAACTTTCGATGCCGAATGCAAAAAGCAACTCGAAGCAGGCGAAGATCAGAAAAAAGGTTGTTTCGTTTCAAATGTTTACAACAAACTTTTGCCGATTATGAAAGCTTTGGGCAAGGACAACCGTTTCGGTCCGGGCGACCGCATTTTGATCGTCGGCGAAACGCAAAACGGCAATCTGATCGCCGGAGCAAATCGCGGATTTCAAACCGTTGCGCCGCTTGATAAAGATTCGATGACGATCAAGATCAACAAAACCGACGGCGGAAACGGTGCTTTGGTCAAAATCTGCACGGTTGACGAAAACGGCACGATGAAACGCGTCGGTACGATCAATTTTGCTGAAAATAACGAAACCGGCGAACAATCTACGACCGTAACCGGAACGCAGGGAAAGATCGTTCGCGTTGACATTCATAGTTTCGGAAGCGCGATCAAAAAATTCAAATACACGATGACGACAACCAAATAAATCGACAATTAAAAAGGAGAACAAAATGAAAAATCAAAAAAATCAAACGAAATTTACGAGTTTAATGACCGCGTTATTTATCGTTACCGTCGGTTTGTTTGCGGCGCAAAACGCATCGGCACAGCGTTATTTGTCCGAACTGAAACCGACGACAGAAGTAAAAGGAATTTCACAATTTGCCGCAAATTTAGGTGAATTTTTGAATCTTGCCGATTCGTTCGACAACGCGAAAGGCGTTTCTCCGGCAGATGTTGCAAAACTCGAAGCCGCCGGAAAAAAAGTGAAAGACGGAACATCGAATTTTCGCCAAAGTTTGGATTCTTTGATCGCAAAGATCAAAAAAGACAACCGTTGGAACGAAGCTTTCGACAGCGAAGTCGTCAGTGAACTCGCCAACCGAAAGATCAAAGGATTTTTCCAAAATCACGGCGGACGCAAGATTTTGAGCGAAGGTTTGACGGCAATTGCTAATATCAACCGCGAAGTTGACACGATCGTAAACAACGCGAAAAGCCGCCAAATGGCGAGCAATTTCAGCGGCGAAGTGTTTATGAAAACAGCATTTGCGGCATCGGCTTCGGCAAAAAAGGTCAGATTCAAATGTGTTTTACTCGGCGTTGCGATCTTCGGCGCGGAAGTTATTAAAGCCGACCGAACGGCTGAAAATCTCGACGGGATTTTCGATAAAAGCTGCGGTTCTGGCGCGGCTGTGACGCAGTAAAAATACGGAAGAACGTGAAAATTAGTATTAAAAAATAATTTTCACGTTCTTTTTTTTCAACCGAAAACGGAGAAGGAAAATGAAAAAAATCCGAAAAATCATCAGTTTCGCGGCTTTGCTATTTTTGATATTTCCGTCGCTTTTTAATCAAAACTTTTTACGGGCGCAAACTTCCGAAATTTCGGTAAATTTCAAAGAAGGCGAAACTCTTGCGCCGAATTCGTCGATCGAAATTGTATTGAATCAAACTGTAAAAACAAACGAAAAATTCGGTTTTACGATCGGGCAAACGGATGTTTCAAATCTTTTTTCGCAAACCGGAAATCGCTTTATTTATGATTCAAATTTATTCGCTTTGCCGCTCGGCGAATCGTTTTTGACGGTTTTTACGATCGAGACGAACGGCGATTGGAAGGAAATAAAAAGATTCGCTTTTACCATAAAAACGGAAGAAAAAAAGGAAGCGGCAAATCAAATTTCGGCAAATCAGACGGAAGTTAAAACCGAAAATTCTAAATCGAAAACGGAAGAAACAGTGAAAACGAAGATTTTCAATTTTCTGCCGTCGTTTTCGATTTCGATGAAATCACAGCCTTTTCAATCGAATTTTCCGGCTGACGCGCGTCCGACGGAACGCGTAACCTTTAACGATTTTACCTTGACGGGTTCGCTTAAAAATGAAATCAAATTCAAAAATTTCAGCAACGAATCGAATTTCGATTTTGCGGGTTCTTCGTTCAAACCCGAAACTTTGCAGTTTGCAAAATTGGGCAGAAAAGCTCCCGACATCGATCTTTCGAGTTATCTCGCAAATTTTCAGATCGGCAAAGCAAAATTTTCGCTCGGACACACGTCTTTCGGCAATAATCGTCATTTGGTCAGTAGTTTTTCGAGTCGCGGTTTATCGGTCAATATTCCGATAAATAAACGCTTTGACGTGACAGCAGGCGTTTTAAATGGAACGAGTGTTCTCGGTTTCGGAAATTTTTTCGGAATCGGAAAAGTTCGTCATCAAGTTCAAGGCGCGACTTTTGGAATCGAATTTTTCCCAAAACGTCAAAACGCAATGCGGTTGGAAATTTCAGGTTTTAATGGATATTTGCAGGCTTTGAACGGCGTTTCCGAAGGTCGCATCGTTGATGCCGAACAAAGTCGTGGTTTCGGTCTGCGATTTTTGACGAGCGATAAAAGCGAGCGTTTCAAACTCGAATTCGGCTACGCGCTAAGCCGTTTTTTCAATCCGCAGGACACGACGCTCGACGCGGACGGAAATGCTGTTTCGCTTCCCGCAACGATGCGTTCGGCGCATTATGCGGAAGCGAGCTATCAAGTTTTCAAGGATTTGAAATTGACGAAAACAAAGAACTTAAATCTAACATTTGCTTTCAAATACGAATTTGTCGAACCGCTTTACAGATCGCTTGGCGCATCGGCAAGCGCGGATAAATTTTCGCACGATTATTCGCTTGACGGCGCAATCGGCGAGATAACTTTTCAAGCCGGACATGGACGCGCAAACGATAATTTGCGAAACGTGCCTTCGATCTTGAAATCTTTAACGCGCTCGAATCGTTTTTCGGTCGCATTTCCGATCACGGCTTTGCTGAAAAAAAGCGAAAAGCCTTCGCCGTTTCTGCCGCGCATCGGTTACAGCTTTGACCGAACACGAAATTTCGCTGTGGGAATTCCCGTGAACGGCGGTTTTGAAATCGATCCAACGACGATTCCCGATCTCGTCAATACGAATCAAACTTTCAGCTCGGCGTGGCAATTCAAAAAATTTACGGCGGAATATACATACAATCGTTCGTTTGCCGACAATCGCCAAACAGGAATCGAAAACGCCAATCAGCTCGGCTGGGTTCACGGTGTAAGTTTCGGCGTAAATCCTTTGGAAATATTGGGTTTCAATGTGGGAATGAATTTCGACAGCCAGCGTAATTTCGAGCAAAACACGATCAACCAAAACAAGGCTTTGACCTTCGGCGCAAACTGGCAGCCGTTCAAAGGCGCGACGTTTACGGGAAATTTTTCAAACAGTTTAGCAAGCGACAAAGCGCGGACGAACAGCAATCGCAACATCAATTACGATATGCAGTTTGCATATAATTTCAACATCGAAAAAAGCAAATTCAGAAAATTCGGAATGCAGGCGTTCGTCCGTTTTGCTGATACTTTTGCGCGAAACCGCGATTTTTTGAACGATCTGAATTTGCGAACGCAAACACGAATTATGACGGCGGGAATGACTTTTAATTTCTTTTAAGAATTGGAACGCGGATTAGGCGGATTAGGCGGATTTAGACGGATAAATTTTTTACAAAAATCAGCGAAAATCTGCTTGATCTGCCCAATCCGCGTTCTGTTTCTATATTTTCAGCTTTATGAACAAAATTATTTCAATCGCAATTTTTATATTAACTTTTTCCTTTGTTTCAGCGGCGCAGGTGACGGTTTCGCCCGATAATATCACGGCTTATTCACAAGGCGCGACGAGTGCATATCTGACGTTCAGTAATGTCGTCGATCTTGAACCGGCGGACGCGACTTGGTGCGGTGAAATAATTTCCGCTGCGCCGCAGATTGGTTTTCGATGCGATCCGGCAACCGTTTTCGGTGTTTTGCCGTCGCGCTACAACCAATCGCGTCTGAACGGAATGCGCTACACAGATATTATGTCGATCACGCCTGCCGTTGCGCGGCGCGCTTATACGGACGCGGCAAACGGCAATGATTCACGCTTTTTTTACGTTAAACATTTTATCGGCACGAATGGAAATCCCGATCAATTTATTCCCGTCACGATTCGTTTAAGCGGAAACGGCGCGGGCGTTCCGTTTTCATTGACGACCGTAAAACTAAATTGGCAAGACGGCGAAAAGGTCGTTCCTTTTATTAAACCGAACGAAAAACTGCCGAAAATAACGGCGGAAATTCGCTACACGGGAACGGGAAGATTGAAAGGACGCTGGGAAATCGTCAAACCGGGCGAAGAATTGCCCGACAGCCGCGATCTTTTGAGCGAATCCGCACTCACGCCCGAAGAACGCGGAACTCAGCGGCGTTACACGCTTTTGAGCCGTTTCAGTATTAATCTGCCGCCGGGCGGAAAATATGTTTTGCCCGGACCCGAAAATTGGCGAATCGATAAAACCATCGAAGGAATGTATATTTTGCTGTTTCGCGTCGAAGCGTCAGACGCGCCGAATTCGTCTTCAAATATCGGCGGAAATTCGATTCCGACGGGCGCAGTCGCCGGATTTCCGATGCCGACTTTGCGTTATTACGTCGGCAATTCGAGCAGCACGGAAATTAAACCGATCACGAAAACGAATTTCGAATTACAAACCGAAAATCAACTTTTGCCGATAATTCTGCGTTGGAATCCGAGCGAAAACGCCAAGTTTTACCGCGTCGAGATCGCGGACGAAACGAACAAAAAAGTGTTTTCCGCCGTTGTTTTACCGACCATTCGGCAATATCAAATGCCGTCGTTTATTCGTCAACTTGCGCTTTCAAAACAATTAAAATGGCGCGTTTTGGCAATTGATGAAAGTAAAAATGAATCCGAAATCAAATCTCCGTCGAATGTAAATTAAGGCGGAAATCCGCAGATCGGCGAAGGCGTAAAATTCAAGTTCTCCTTTTTTCGCGCCTTTGCCGATCGCGGTTTTTGCCTTTTCTCATCTTTCGGACAAAGCAAACTCAAAAAAGTAAATCTAATTGAATTTAATTTCGTATAGATTTGCTAAGATGAAATTTGAGCGAATTGTGGAAAGACAGGATTTACAAATGACGGAAAACAAACAGGAAACGTTTTTAGTGGACGAAACGCAACCTCTCGCCATGGTGAACGGAAACGGAAATCACGCGCTTTTGCCGACGAAAAACTTACCGATCGCAAAACATATTTCCAATGAAGAAATGATCGCCGAAGAAAAGGCTCTGATCGAAACGGAAACCGAAATCGAGAAAAATTACGAAGGTTTTCGCGGCTATTTGCGGCTTTTTCAAGTGTCAAAAGTGATCGGAATGCTCGCGCTTTTTTTGTATCTCGACCAATACGAAATGCATCACGCACAGCATTTGAAAAAAGCCGAATCGCGGCTCGAAACGGCGCGAAGATTGACTTGGCTCGCGGTTTTGGGCGAAAAATTCTACAAAGTAAAACTGTGGTTTTTCCATCAATTTATGCTTTTGCTGAAATGGTGGTTTCTCGGAAGTGAAGCAAATAAAGAGTTAAATCATGAGAAACAAGCTGTTTGGCTGAAAGAAAATTTAATCAAATTAGGTCCGACGTTTATCAAGATCGGGCAATCGCTCGGCACACGCGCCGATCTTTTGCCGCTTCCTTTTGTCAAAGCTTTGGGCGAATTGCAGGATTCTGTTCCGGCTTTTCCGAACGAAATCGCGTTTGCACGAATCGAAAAAGAACTCGAAAAGAAGATCAATCAAGTTTACGCCGAATTCGATGTCGAACCGGTTGCGGCGGCAAGTTTAGGACAAGTTTACCGTGCGAAACTCTTTACGGGTGAAGAAGTTGCGGTCAAAGTTCAGCGTCCGAATCTGGCTGGAATTATTAAAGGCGACATCGAAATTTTGCGGAAAGTCGCAAAGTTTGCCGAGCGTTTTCCGGCTTTGAACGAAAACGCCGATTGGGCTGGAATGCTGCGCGAATTTGACGAAACGATCCACGAAGAAATGGATTATTCGTCCGAAGGTCGCAACGCCGAAAGATTCAGCGCGAGCTTTAAAGATTGGACGAATATTCACGTTCCGAAAATCTATTGGAGCGCGACGACTTCGAAAGTGATGACGATGGAATTTATTCACGGCACGAAAGTTACGGAGTTGGAAGATTTAAAGTCGCGCGGAATTTCGCCCGAAAAAGTTAATCGTCTGCTCATCAAAACTTATCTGAAACAGCTTCTCGAAGACGGATTTTTCCACGCCGATCCGCATCCGGGAAATCTTTTGGTAATGCCCGACGGAAGATTGGCGTTTTTCGATTTCGGAATGGTCGGCAGAATCACGCCGCAGCTTCAAGCGAAAATGATCGACGCATTTTTCCACGTCGTCGCAAAAGATGCCGAAGAAATCGCGCAGGATTTGATCGATCTCGAATTCTTAAAACCCGGCGCGGACGAAACAAAAATCAAAGAAGTCGTCGTGAAAATGTTCAAACTTCACCTCGATTTGAAATTGAAAGACGTCAAATTCAAAGAACTTACATACGATCTTGCAGATGTGATGTATGATTATCCGTTTCGTCTGCCGTCGAATTTTACATACATTATGCGTGCGCTGATGACGCTCGAAGGAATCGGAATCATTACCGATCCCGAATTCAATTTCTTTGAAACGGCAAAACCTTATGCAAAAGAGTTTATGCTCAAACGCGAAGGCAAAGATTTGCGTAAAATGCTGACTGACAAGCTTTTAGGTCGCGATAAAGATGGGAAAATCGATCTCGACCGAACTTGGAAGCTTGCAAAAATGGCATTCAAAACGGTTTTCAATACGAATAAATAAAAAGATAGAAACTTTTTTAAAAGTGGTGTAAATTATAAAAGTATGAACAATTCAGACGAAACATTGAAAAAAACGCCAGAAAATGATGCCGTTTTGTCAGCAATCGCAGAGTTGTCGAAAACAATTGGAGAGCTTTCCGATAAGTTTGATAAATTGGAAAAGTTCGTGACGGTACAATTCGATGCGGTGCAGGAAGGAATTGCTTATAACAGCGCAAAATTCGATCGTTTGGAAGCAAAATTTTTTGATGCCCGTTCCGATATTGCAAATATGCGCGCCGATCTTAAAGAATTAACGCAAGTCGTTCGTAAAAAAGAACTTGTTTAAATTTGGAATCGTTTCAAATACGCACAAAACAATTTTATTTGTGAAATTCTAAAGCTTGTGAGAAAGACAAAAAATCTCACAAGCTTTTTTATTTATTTCGAGAATTTCTTGACAAGAATTTTGCACAAATAAATTGTCAAAAACGGAATCCAAACCCATAAAAACTCGCTGAATAAAACGACAAAAGCCGAGCCGTCGAGAAATCTTTTGATGCCGATCGGCGAAACTTCGATCGGGCGAAACGGTGCGAAAAATCTTTCGTTTGTGAGCGGAATCAGAAGTCCCACACCTAAACCGCCGTTTGTAAATGCGTCGAGAATCGGATGCGAAAGCGCGATCAAAAAGAAGAAAACGAGATACTGAAACCATTGTTTCGTGCCGGATTTTATTTCACGAAATGCTGCAAACATCACGATCAAAGCCAAAACAAACGCAAAAATTATCGAATGCGAAAAGCCGCGATGTCCGAGCATCGATTCGTAAGGAATACCGAATCTGAACGCGATCACGTCGAAATCGGGAATGATCGGAATCAGCACCGAAAGAATCCAAAATTTGAGTTTTTCCTTTTCGGTGAAAATCTTTCCGCCGATCAGACCGACAAATCCGTGTGTGATGATGGTTGGCATATTTAAAATTTTTTAAGCTAAAACTTTTTCGATCGCTTCGATCACGCTTTCCGTTTTTACGCTTAAAATGCATTTCGGTTCGGAAAATTGTTTGCAGAAATATCCGGCGCAAGGCTGACAGTCGAATTTTTCGTAAACGATTTCGTTCGGCGCGTCTGTCCAAGGTCGCCAATGATCGCGGTTTGACGAACCGAAAATGATAACCGAAGGCGTTTTGACCGCCGCTGAAATGTGCGCGATTCCCGAATCGTTTCCGACAAAAATTTCAGCTTTTGAAGCCAAAGCCGTGATTTCGGGCAAAGTTAAATCGTCGAAAACTGCGATCGGAACTTTGGAAAGTTTTTGAAGTTTTTCCAAAGTTTCGCGTTCTTTTTTTGTCGCAACGGCGGCGATTTGAAAACCTTTTTCATTCAAATATTCGGCAATTCGCGCAAAATTTTCAGTTGACCATTGTTTCGTATCGAAAGCGGCGACGGGATGAAGCAGAGCGATTTCAGATTTCGGATTTCGGATTTCGGATTTTAGTTTTTCTTCGACCAAATTTTTCGCTTTTTCGGTGACATTCAAACTGCTTTTCGGTTTGTCTTCGATGGGAATTCCTGCGAAACCTAAAAGTGCAAGCTGTTGTTCGGCGGAATGCGTTGTTTTTTTGTTCCAAAAATCGGCTGACGATGAAAGCAGTTGATTGTGAAAAAAAGTGTAGCGGTAATGCGAATAGCCGACGCGGTATTTTGCGCCTGAAGCACGTACGAAAAAGCCGGAAGTCGTGCCGCCGTGAAGATTGAAAACTACATCGTATTTCGTTTGGCGAATTTTCCAAGCAGTTTGCAGGCGCGACTTTAAGTCGTCTTTTTTGAATGAAATAACATTATCAATTGCATCAAAACCTTCCAAAACAGGCGCGACCCAATCTTCTAACAAAATATCAATCTGCGCTTCGGGCAAAAAACGGCGCAAAGCGATGAGCGCAGGCGTTGTCAAAACCGTGTCGCCGATGGATTTTAGGCGAATTACGAGAACGCGATTTACTGTTTGCCAGTTTATTTGTGGATTTTGCGGTTTCAAATTTGAGAAAGAAACAACGATTTACGCGGATTTACACGGATTAGATTTTAAGTTTTTGCACCCTTGCTTACGCGCGGGTTTCTGCCTTTGTTTTTGAAGCTTTTATTAAAAAATAATCGGTGAAAATCCGCGTCAATCGTTGTTTCAAAAAGGAATTCTATTTTTCCACTTTCGCTTCTTCGATCAGCATCACGGGAATTTCGTCGCGAATCGGATAAACGAGCGCGCATTCGGGATTTACGCATTTCAAACCGCTTTGATCGTCTTTGATCTTTACTTCCGATTTACATTTCGGACAACGCAAAATTTCTAAAAGTTCAGGACTGATTGCCATAATTTTCTCCAAATATTTTCTCTTTAAGATTTTAGCGTGAAGTTTTCTAAAATTGTAGTCGGTGAGGTTTGAAAATCATATTCGAACAATTAAAGTATTTCAAATTGCAGAAAAATTGTGTTGAAATATCTCTCGTAAAAGTGAGGTATAACAAAATGCGGAAACGGATTCGGCTATTTTGGGTTTTATTGTTTTTTACGTCGAGTGTTTTGGCGCAAACAGAGCGTGATAAAAACGAACTGATTCAGTTAACGAAAGAAGTTTCACGTGCTTCCGAAAATCGTGATGCGGCAACCTTCGATCGTTTGATGGATGATAAGTTAATTCTTTACGGCGGTTCGAATAAAACATACAGCAAAAAACAGTTGATCGCTTTCTGGACAAAAAAAGACGACTCTGTTGTCGAAAGTTCATCAACGCCAGACGATTTTGAAGTTTATTTTTACGGCAAAACGGCGATCGTGATCTGCACGATCACCGATACTGAGCTCAATAAAAAAGGCGAAACGACGACTGTAAAAACAAAAATCTTCGATGTTTGGCAGAAACAGAAAAAGGGCTGGAAATGGATCGCTTCGCGCGAAACTTTACTGCCGGAAGAAAAAGTTCAGACAAAATAAAAAAGGAGCGAATCCTCAATGATTCGCTCCTTTTTCAACTTAAAGATTAAATAAAAATCAAATTGTCTTAGCTTTCAACCTTTGTGCCGCATTCGTTGCAGAATTTTGCACCTGCGTTGAGTTCGGCTTGGCAGTTGGCGCATTTTTGTTTTTCCTGCGACGAACCGCATTCCGAACAGAATTTTGCACCTTCGCGCAGTTCCGCGCCGCATTTTACGCAGGGAACTTTGACGACTTCCATTTTGCCGCCGCAATCGCCGCAGAATTTCGTGCCGACGGCGTTTGCTTTGCCGCAATTCGGACACGGAACGGTTTGCGTTTGCTGTCCGCCGCCTTGTTGTCCTTGTCCGCCTTGCTGACCGCCGAAAGCGTTTGCCATTTGTCCGCCGATCGCAAAGCCTGCGCCTAATGTTGCGCCTAAACCTGCGCCGCCGCCTTCGTTTTGAGCCGCGTCGCGCAATGCGTCAGCCGCTTGAAACTTCATATAATTGTCCGCATTGCCGAGTGCACCCATCGAAGCGCGTTTGTCCATTGCGGCTTCGACTTCGGGCGGCAAGCTGATGTTTTCGACGTAGAATTTCGTGACCTGTAAACCGTAAGTTCCGAAATCTTCGTTGATCTTTCCGCGAATCGTGTCGCCGACTTCTTTGTATTGTGCGGCGAGATCGAGCGCGGGAATTTTTAATTCGCCGATCGCGTCGGAAAATTCCGTGACGATGGCGCGTTTGAGTTGTTCGTCAATGTCTTCGGTCTGGAAATGTGCGTTTGTTCCGGCGACTTCCTTGATGAACATTGCGGGGTCGGCAACGCGCAAGCTGTATGCACCGAAAGCGCGCAGGCGAACGATGCCGAAATCCGCATCGCGGAGCATAATGGGATTGGAAGTTCCCCATTTCATATCGGTAAACTGCTTCGTATTGACGAAATAAACTTCCGATTTCATCGGCGAATTGAAACCGTATTTCCACGCGCCGAGTTTTGACAGAATCGGCGTGTTTCCGCCGTCGATCGTGTAGCGTCCGGGCGTGAAAACGTCGGCGACCTGTCCTTCAAAGACGAACACCGCCGCTTGCGATTCGCGGACGATAAGCTGTGCGCCGTTTTTAATTTCCTGTTGGTAAACGGGGAAGCGGTAGAGAATCGTGTCGCCCGAATTGTCGAGCCACTCGATGACCTCGATAAACTGATTCATTGCCGCATCTTTTACTTTGTCGAAAAAACTCATTTTGTTTAGTCTCCTTTCTAGGTATTCCTAACGATAAAATATCGCATAAAGTTTCCATAAATGGAAGTTTTACGCCAATGATTTGTAATTATAATAAATTTTTGACAATCATTAAGCCTCAAATAATTGTGCAAGAATGCGCGGAAACATTTCAAGGGGCAGCGGGTGCTTCCCAACGGGTAGCGGGGACGTTCCAACGGGTAGCGGGTGCTTGCCAACTAGTAGCGGATGCGTTCCAACGGGTAGCGGGGACGATTTAACGGGTAGCAGGTTGAATTTAACGCATAGCGGGGGCGATTTAACGGGTAGCGGAGACGTTTTTACTATTAGCGGAAGCAATTTAACGCCTAGCGGATCGAATTTAACGGGTAGCGGGCGCGATTTCACGGGTTCGGGATGCATTCCAACGGGTAGCGGAGGCGATTTCACCCCTTCGAGTTGCTTGCCAACCCCTTCGAGTTAGCTTCCAACTACTTCGAGTTGCTTGCCAACTACTTCAAGTTGCTTGCCAACTACTTCGAGTTACGTCCCAACCCCTTTGAGTTACGTCCCAACCCCTTCGAGTTGGTTTCCAACGCCTTCAAGTTACGATTTAACGCCTTTGAGTTGCGTCCCAACGCCTTCGAGTTACGATTTAACCCCTTCAAGTTGGCTTTCAACGCCTTTGAGTTGCATTTCAACCCATTCAAGTGGCGATTTCACGGGTTCGAGTTGCGTTCCAACGCATTTGAGTTGCGATTTTACCGTTATTTCTTCGACGTTTTATTTTTGTAGAGCGAGATCAGCAGGATCATCGTCAGACCGCCCGCGCAATCGAGCAGAACGTCGTAAACTGAGCCGGTTCGTGCGGTGTTGAAACTTTGGTTGTATTCGTCGGTCGAAGCGATCGCGGCGACCATCAGAAAGGCGAAGATCGTCCAATATTTTCTTAAAAAAACGATCGATGAATTGGAAAAGGCGCGCGCGGCGAAAAAGGCGAGCACGGAATATTCGAAAAAATGCGCGAATTTGCGGATGTAGCCGTGATAAATGGTTAAAACGTCGGCGGGCGTGTTCGGAAAAAGCCATTCGAGCAAAGGACGAATGATGAGCGAAGTATTCGACATCGAACCCGTCGTCGAAGAAGCCAGAAAAACCGTGCCCGTCCACAATATTAATGGCGCGTAACGTATGATGCGTCCGCGCCATTTCTTTTTTTCGGTAAAACTAAAATTCATCACCGAGGCATATTCTTCATAAAATCGTTCATCATCGAACCATAACCCGCACCGAATAAAACGCTGCCGATGATGACCAAGATCAAAGGAATCAAGCCTTGCTTTCTGACAAAGAAAAAAACGATTCCGCCGATCGGCTGGCAAAAGAAATTGACTAATGCCCAAAGCACCTTTTCTCCCGTTGTTTGACCTGTCTGAATCGCCACGATAATCAGCCAGATCGTTCCAATAAACATCAATAATCCACCAATTCCGGCAAATGCCATATTTTAGTTTCCTCCAAGTTCTCTGTTTAAATTGAAAAAGCAAGCCAAGCATAAATGAAATCCGTGCTGATTTCAAATATGCGGAGTCAAAGAAAAAAACGATTCGGCAAGTTTACTGAATCGTTTTTGTTAAGGCGCAAATTTATTGTATAGGTGCTGTTGATATTTGAATCAGCCTGTTTGAACAGGCTTTCCGCGTTTCGCGCTAAATAGCCGCGTCGTTTACGGCGCGGTCAGTTTCAAATAAAAATAGAGCGCGTTTTAACGTGCTTGGAAACGGCTTAAGCCAAAAACAAAAGGACGTTAAAACGCCCTTTCATCAATTTATCTAAACCAACCGCGCCGTAAACGACGCGGCTATCTGCGCCTTCGGCGAAAGACGGCTGAAAGCCGCCTGAAAATATAAATGTCAACAGAACCTAAGCAACCCAACAAAATTGGATGTAACCACAAATTTTGCGAAATTGTCCAACATACTTCAGTTTGTTGTTAATCGCGGGCAATCAACAAACGTGGAACGCCCTTTGTTGGACATCTGTTAATCGCGGGGAAGCAACAAACTGAAGTTTGTTGGACATCTGCCGATCATCGTGAATCGTAGGTATTGACGGCAAAATCTCCGCCGAGTCCCCAATTGGTTCCCAAAATCGTGTTGTCGAAACTTCTGAAAACCCAGAAAGTGCTCGGCGACGACGTATTTGCACCGCCTCTGTAAACGGCAACGTCGGTTCGCGCATCGCCGTCGTAATCGCCCTGCGCCGGAATATCCGAGGACAAGCCGAATTGAAGCGAGCGCAATTGACTGTTGGAACTTTGCAGAATGAACCAAGTCATCGGCACCGTTCCGTTCGCACCCGTGCGGGCAACGGCGTAATCATATTTTCCGTCGCCGTCGTAATCGCCCGGAAGCACGTAATCCGTATTGAAATTCCCCCATTGTGCAACTGCCAAAGCATTGTCCGAGCTTCGCAGAACGATGAACGAATTGTTCGGAGCAAGTCCGCCGAAACGGTAAACCGCCACGTCAAATTTTCCGTCGCCGTCGTAATCACCCGGAACGGCAACATCGCCGCTCGTCGTGCCGACACCCGTCGTGCCGAACTGAACCGCTCTAAATTGGCTGTTCGAGCTTTGCCTGATAAACCAATTGGCTGGAGTTCCGGCGGATGCGCCTTTTCGGAAAACGGCAAGATCGGTAATGCCGTCGCCGTCGTAATCGCGGTTGACCGCCAGATCGCCGTTAATTCCCCAAGGAATGAACTGCGCCGTGTTGTTTGAACTTTGCAGGATCAAATACAAACTTTGCGCTCCGGTCGTCGTGCCTGCGCGGTAAAGGGCATAATCGTCTTTACCGTCATTGTCGTAATCGCCCGGAACGGGGAAATCGGTGTTCGCATCGCCCCACAACGTCGATTGAAAACCGCTCGTGCTGTTCAAATTGTAATAAGTTATCTGCGCTGTTCCGGGCGGCGTAACATTTGGAAAACGCAGAACGCTGAAATCGGTTTTTCCGTCGCCGTCGTTATCCACGGGACGGCGCGTGCCTAATTGACCGCGAATCTCGCCGCCCGAAAAGTTTACCGAATGCACATTGACATAGCCTTGATGCGCTCTTAATTGAGCGATCTGCGTCGGCGTGATCGAAGCGCTTCCCGTGATCGTGCCGGACGTGCCGCCGACCGCACCGAAATTGATCGCTACCGGAGCATTTGCTCCGATTGCCGCCGCCGCGTGAATATGCGACGCGACCTGATTGCTCGACAAGCCGTTGAAAACGACCGTAAACGAGATCGTTCCTGCCGATTCATTCAAAACGACACGCGCATAACCCGTCGCCGTCGTCGCAACCGCCGGAACTTCCTGCGCTCCGCTCAGATAAGCATAAAAAGTTTCTGCCTGCGCGGAAGCCGCAAACAAAAACGTCAATAACACAAAACCAAAAATACTCCGCAAAGACATTTTTACTTTTCCCTCCTATAAAGTAATTCCCAAGTCTAAACAACGATTAAAACCGATTGAACTCCTGAAGATCGATTTATATTTTTTATAACGATTATTCGACACTACGCCTGTCTTGTGTTTTAGTCAATATTTTTCTGCTTTTTTGTGGATTTAAACGCAAAAAAAGCACGAACTTTTCAGCTCGTGCTTTTACAACAATCGATCGATTTATAAGTTTTACAACGCCGCCGCGCCGGAAACGACTTCGATGATTTCCTTGGTAATCGCCGCTTGACGAATACGGTTCATATTCAAGGTCAAAGTGTCGATCAGCTCGCCCGCGTTTTTCGATGCGCTGTCCATTGCCGTCATTCGCGAACCTTGTTCGGAAGCGACCGATTCGAGCATCGCTTTGTAAACTTGGGTTTCAACCTGTTTCGGAAGCAACTTGCCGAAAATCTCGGCGGGCGGCTGTTCGTAGATATATTCAGCCTGCGCCGTGTTTGCCGTATCTTCTTCCGAAACCGTGCGCGGAATCGGTAAAAGTTGTTCGACCACGGGTTTCTGCGAAAGAACCGTTTTGAATTCGGTGTAAACGAGGAAAACCTTGTCGATATTCGTGTTTTCGGTAAAGGTTTTAATAATGCTTTGCGCAATTTCCGAAGCATCCGAATAGTTTGCACTGCCCGAACCCGTCAAGCCGAGATATTCTTCGGTGATCTGTGCGCCGCGCCGTTTGAAAAAGTCGCGTCCTTTTCTGCCGACCGCGATCATTTCGATCTCTTTGCTTTTGTTTTCGTTCAGCAGATTCTGCGTAACTTTATTGATGTTCGTATTAAAACCGCCGCACAAACCTTTGTCTGCGCTGACATGAACGACCAAATAGCGTTCGTCGCCGCGCACGTCGAGCAAAGGATGCGAAAATTCGTCGCCGATCTTTGCGCTCAAACCGCCGAGAACTTCGCTCATTTTCTGCGCGAACGGACGCGCCGCCGTGACGCGGTCTTGTGCGCGTTTGAGTTTTGCCGCCGCGACCATTTTCATCGCTTTGGTGATCTGCTGTGTATTTTTGACCGACTTAATGCGTCGGCGCATATCCAATAAACTAGCCATAAAATTATTAAATAATTACGTCTTAAAAATTACGGTTTGACAAAATGAATGATCGGATCGCGCGGAACCGTTCCGACATCTTTCTCGATAATCTTGTAACCGATCTTTTCGAGCATTTCGCAAGTTCTGTCTTTTCCCGCATCGTGCCACGCGCCTTTTTCCTGATCGAAATCGTCAATCTTCATAAAGGCAGGCATCAACTTTTTGGAAAACAGATCGAAAAGCGGTCGAATCGCTGCGAGCTTTGACCGTTTCGGCGAAAGCTGTTTCCAAATATCGAGCTTTTCGGAATTACGTTTGAAATCCTCGTATTGTTTTTTATCCGCGACCATCCAGAAACAATTCGTTCCCGATTTCAGCTTGCTGAAAATATTCTTCGCATATTCGCTCGTGCCTTCAAACGGAATATGACACAAACAGCCGAACGAAAACATATAGTTGAAATGATCTTCGGGAAGCTCTTTGCAGGCAAAATCTTCGACCTGAATATATTTCACGTTTTTCGGATGGTTCAGATATTCAAAGAACTTGTTATGTTCTGCCGAAAGCGCGTCGAGCGTCCAAATTTCCTTCGCACCGAGCAAACCTTTCGTCCACGTTCCGCGTCCGGGACCGATTTCGAGTGCCACCGTTTCGCTGTTGATATACGGGCGAATACAGCGCAGATATGTCGCGTAAAGCGTCGAAATATAACCGAAATTGCTGTAACTCGATTTGGTCAAAGGCTGGGTCGGGTCGCCTTCGTAATATCCGCCTTCCCAAAGCCCTTCAAATCCTTTTATTTCTTCCGCTAAACCGTTTTGCGACATTAAAAAAAATAGAAACCGCTAAAAATATTAAGAGAAAGAGGAGAAATGATTTTCTCCTCTTTCGTCAACAACTAAACACCTGCCGAAACGGCTTTGTTGTTCCAGCGCGTCGCTTTGAAATCTTCGACCGCTTCTTTCATCGCCGCTTTCAGATCGTCGTCGATGGATTTTTTCGTGCGAAGCGTTTCCAAAACCGCCGGATGCGAATTTTCGACAAAAGCCGTCAATTCGGTTTCAAAAGCGCGGACATCTTCGACCGCAACATCGTCAGCCAAACCGTTTGAAACAGTCCAGATCGCAAAAACCTGTTTTTCGACTTCGAGCGGCTGATATTGACCTTGTTTCAAAATCTCGGTCAAACGACGACCGCGTTCGAGCTGTGATTGCGTCGATTTATCCAAATCCGAACCGAACTGCGCGAAAGCCGCGAGTTCGCGGAACTGTGCAAGATCGATACGGAGTGTTCCCGCAACCTGCTTCATCGCTTTAATTTGAGCCGAACCGCCCACGCGCGAAACCGAGTTTCCGACGTTGATCGCCGGACGAACGCCGGAGTTGAAGAGGTCGGATTCAAGGAAAATCTGTCCGTCGGTGATCGAAATCACGTTCGTCGGAATATAAGCCGAAATGTCGCCCGCCTGCGTTTCGATGATCGGCAACGAGGTTAATGAACCGCCGCCGCGTGCATCCGACATTTTCGCCGCTCTTTCAAGAAGTCTTGAGTGGAGATAGAAAACGTCGCCCGGATACGCCTCACGACCCGGAGGACGGCGCAGAAGCAAAGAAATTTCGCGATAAGCCGCCGCTTGTTTTGAAAGATCGTCGTAGATTGTCAAAGCGTGACGACCGTTGTCGCGGAAATATTCGCCGATCGCAACGCCCGAATACGGAGCCAAAAACTGCATCGCCGCCGGATCAGAAGCCGTTGCCGAAACAACGATCGTGTAATCCATCGCGCCGTAATCTTCGAGTTTTTTCACAACCTGTGCGACGGTCGAAGCTTTTTGACCGATCGCGACATAGATACAAATAACGTCTTTGCCTTTCTGGTTAATGATCGTGTCGATCGCCACGGCGGTTTTACCCGTTTGACGGTCGCCGATGATAAGTTCGCGCTGTCCGCGACCGATCGGAACCATCGCGTCGATCGCTTTCAAACCGGTTTGAAGCGGTTCTTTCACGGGTTGACGGTCGATAATTCCGGGTGCGATCTTTTCGACCGGATTGAAGGTATCGGTAACGATCTCGCCTTTTCCGTCGATCGCGTTTCCGAGCGCGTCAACTACGCGACCGATCATTGCATCGCCGACCGGAACGCTCATAATGCGTTTCGTGCGCTTAACTTCGTCGCCTTCTTTGATCTTTTGGAAATCTCCGAAAAGCACGCATCCGACCTTGTCTTCTTCAAGGTTGAGCGCGAGACCGCGAACTTCGTAAGGAAATTCGAGCAATTCGCCCGCCATAACCTTTTCAAGCCCGTGAATTTCAGCGATACCGTCGCCGACTTTGATAACCGTTCCGACTTCCGCCACGGTCATTCCCGCGTCGAAATTTTCAATCTGTTGACGAATAATTTCGTTAATTTCGTTGGCTTTAATTGCTTCCATATAATATTAGTTTTTAGTCCTTAGTCCTTAGTCCTTTGCGCTTGTCATCCGGCAACGCCGTTTTTATTCAAACGACGAAAAACAAATGACAAAGGACGAAAAACTAATTCCCGATCAATTGTTGTTTTAAATTCTCTAACTGCGTTTTTACCGAGCCGTCGTAAACGGTCGAACCGATTCTGGTGACGACTCCGCCGATAATTTCTTGTTTAATATCAAAATTTAAATTAATCTTTTTGCCCGTTAATCTTTCCAATTTCGTTTGGAGTTCGGCTTTTTCAGCTTCGGAAAGCGCGCGCGCCGACGTGATATTCGCCGCAACTACGCCGCTTCTTTCTTCCAAAACGGAAGCGAATTTTTCGTTGATGCTGCCGAGTTCGGTCAAGCGGCTGTTGCGAAGCAGAACGCGCAAAAAATTTGCGGTCGTTTTCGACGGTTTCGCTTTTTCGAGCAATGATTCCAAAACTTTTTCCTTGCTCGCGTGCTGAATTGCCGGATTGCGAAAAGCATTGAGCAGATCGCCGTTGGAAGTCATCATTTCTTCCCACGTCTTCAATTCATTTTTAACGGTTTCGGTATCGCCCGATTTGACGACGACATCAGCCAAAGCAGATGCATAACGGCGGGCAACTGTTTCGTTACTCATTTTAGTTCAAACCTCCGATTTGCTGAATATTTGCTTTGACGAGCAGTGCATCTTTTTCCGCATTCATCTGCGCTTTGAGTTTTTCTTCCGCCAGACGGATGCTTTCTTCTGCCGAAAATCTGCGAAGCTCGACTTTTGCCTGTTGGCTGAGCCGCGAAATTTCGTTTTCAGTCTGCTCGCGCAATCTTCCGACTTCAAATTCGGTCTGTGTCGTCAAACGATTTTTTTCGGCTTCGGCTTCTTGTTTGGCTTTTTGCAAAACTTCGTTCTTTTCGTTATCGAGCGCGGCTAATTTTGCTTCCATCGAAGTCAATTTCGACAAAGCCGCTTGTTTTTCTTCTTCGGCTTTGATCAGATCGGCGCGAATCGCTTCGCGTTTTGCTTTGAAAGCCTCACTCAAAGGTTTGTTCAAAAGATACACGACAAACGCGATGAAAATTCCGAGATTAATGAATTTCCAAGCTTCAAAACCGGGATAATTCAAATAAGGCTCGATCTTTGAATAAAAACCTTCGCCGCCGCTGTGTCCGGCTTCGGAGAAAAATAATATAAAACTGTAAATAAAAGCTAACATACTTAAAATTTCAGATTTCAGATTTCAGATTCCAAAAAATATCGATTCAATTCGGAATTTGAAATCTGAAATTTGCAATAACTTACGCTCTTAAAATATTCGAACTGATCTTTTCCGCCATTTTTTCGGCTTCGGCGGCAATGGCGGTTTTGGCTTGCGCGGTTTGCTGTTCCAATTCGGTCTTTTCAGACGCAAATTTTTGAGCGGTTTCCGCTTTGACCGCAGTAAGCGCGGCTTCGCGTTTGGCAACGGCTGCGGTGCGTTCCTTTTCGATCATTTCATAACCTTCGCTGCGCGCTTCGAGCATTGCCTGATTGTATTTCGATTGTTTTTCGCTGACTTCCTGCAAGATTCCTTCGGCTTCGCCAAAGCGTCCGCCGCGATTTTTTTCGCGCGTTTCGAGAATGCGGTTAATCGGACGGAAAAACGTGCGGTTTAAGATAAAGATCATTAACAAGATCAGCGCAACGTGGATGATAACCGAGCCGTCAGGCACGAGTTGAACCGGAGATTCAGCCAAAGCTAAAAGAAACATAACTGTTATATTAAAAAATTGTTATAAATTGCTTGATAAAACAGACGAAAATCGCCGTATATTCAAAAGACTTAAGAATATCACGCCGAAAATTGACGGTCAAGCAAAGTAGAAAGGGTAGTTATTACGTTTTTGTGCGTGTTTTCGCCTTATTTGTTCGATATTTCCCGTAATTCTGCGGATTATGTTAAAGTTTTCACAAGAATCCGTATGTCCGCTGAAAAAATTTCCGCCAAAATCCGCGCACCGCGCAATCGAACAATTGATTTAAAAGACGAAGAAATCGAAATTTTGCGAGATCAATTGGTTTATGAAAAAGATTTGAAAAAATTGTCCGAATTTCAAAACCGCACGATCTGCGGCGATACGTTCAAGATTTTGAAAAAACTGCCCGCAAACAGTTTCGATCTGCTTTTCGCCGATCCGCCTTATAATCTGACCAAAAACTTCGGCGAAAATTCCTTTAAACAAACGTCGCTCGACGCATACGAGAATTGGCTCGATTCGTGGCTGAAAGATTGCGCAAAACTTTTGAAGAAAACAGCTTCAATTTACATTTGCGGCGATTGGCGTTCGGCGGCGGCGATTCAGCGCGTCGGGATGAAATATTTTCGCCTGCAAAACCGCATCACTTGGGAACGCGAAAAAGGTCGCGGCGCAAAGGCAAATTGGAAAAATGCTTCGGAAGATATTTGGTTTTTCACGGTTTCCGACAAATTCGTTTTCAATACGGAAGCCGTCAAAATGAAGCGCAAAGTTCTCGCGCCTTACACCGAAAACGGTGCGCCGAAAGATTGGGAAAAATCGGAAAAAGGAAATTTTCGCTTAACGCATCCGTCGAATCTCTGGACTGATCTGACCGTTCCATTCTGGTCAATGCCCGAAAATACCGATCATCCGACGCAGAAACCCGAAAAACTTTTGGCGAAAATAATTCTCGCTTCGACCAATGAAAACGATCTCGTTCTCGACCCTTTCGGCGGAAGCGGCACGACTGCTGTCGTCGCAAAAAAACTCAAACGCAATTTTTGTTTAATAGAATGTGACGAGCGTTACTGCCTGCTCACGCAAAAGCGTCTTAAACTTGCCGAAGAAGACAGCACCATCCAAGGTTTTGCGGATGGAGTTTTCTATGAAAGAAACACACAACTGAAAAGTTAGGAGAAAATAAAAGATGCTTTCCGATCTCGAAATTGCACAAAAAGCAAACCTGAAAAATTTAACTGAAATCGCCGCACAGATGGATTTAACGCCCGACGATTTCGATCTTTACGGCAGTCAGCACATCGGCAAAATCCGTTTAAGCGTTCTCGAAAAAGTAAAAAATCGCCCGAACGGAAAATATATCGACGTTTCCGCGATCACGCCGACACCGCTCGGCGAAGGAAAATCGACGACTTTGATCGGTCTCGGCGAAGCGATGAAATTGATCGGCAAACGCGCCGTGATAACTTTGCGCCAGCCTTCGCAAGGTCCGACGTTCGGAATCAAAGGCGGCGCGGCGGGCGGCGGTTACGCGCAAGTCGTTCCGATGGAAACATTTAATTTGCATCTGACGGGCGACATTCACGCCGTCGGCGCGGCAAATAATCTGCTCGCGTCGATGATCGACAACGATCTGATGCGCGGAAATCCTTTGAATATCGATCCTTACAGCATTACTTGGAAACGCGTTTTGGATGTGAACGACCGCGCTTTGCGGAAAATTATCATCGGTCTCGGCGGCAAACTCGATGGCGGCGTTCCGCGCGAAACGGGTTTCGATATTACGGTCGCGTCGGAAGTGATGGCGATTCTCGCTTTGACGACTTCGCTCAAAGATATGCGCGAGCGTTTCGGACGCATTGTCATCGGGTTGAAAAACGACAAAACGCCTGTCACGGCGGAAGAAATCGGCGCGGCTGGTGCGATGGCGGTTTTGATGCGCGATGCGATTCGCCCGAATTTGATGCAGACTTTGGAAAACACGCCTGCGCTCGTTCACGCCGGACCTTTTGCGAATGTCGCGCACGGAAACAGCAGTATTTTGGCGGATTTAATCGGAATAAAATGCGCTGATTATCTTTTCACCGAATCCGGTTTCGGCGCGGACATCGGCGCGGAAAAATTCTTCAACATCAAATGCCGTTACAGCGGTTTGAAGCCCGATGCGTGCGTGCTCGTCGCCACGGTTCGCGCACTCAAAGCGCACAGCGGAAAATATAAAATTGTCGCCGGAAAACCTTTACCGAAAGAGCTTTTGGAAAACAACGTCGCCGACGTTGAAGCCGGCGCGGAAAATCTTCGCAAACAGATCGAAAACATCAAAATTCACGGCGTCACGCCCGTCGTTGCGATCAACGCTTTTGAAACCGACCACGCCGAAGAAATCGACGCGATCAGACGAATCGCGATCGAAGCGGGCGCGATCGGCGCGGCGGTTTCGCGGCATTGGGCGGACGGCGGAAAGGGCGGGATCGAACTCGCCGAAATGACGGTCGCGGCGGCAAATGAACCAAGCGAATTCAAGTTTTTATACGATTTGGAACAGCCGATCAAAGCAAAGATCGAAGCGATCGCGACAAACATTTACGGCGCGAAAGATGTCGAATTTTTAGCGCAAGCATCGAAACAAATTAAGGATTACGAAACGAACGGCTTCGGAAATCTGCCGATTTGTATGGCGAAAACGCATTTGAGCTTGAGCCACGACGCAAGTTTACGCGGTGCGCCGAGCGGTTTTACATTACCGATTCGCGAAGTCCGCGCTTCGGTCGGCGCAGGTTTCATTTACCCGATCTGCGGCGATATGCGCACGATGCCCGCTCTGCCCGAACATCCGGCGGCAGAACGCATCGACATCGACGAAAACGGCAACGTCGTCGGACTGTTTTAATTCGTAACGTATCAGCGTGGAAGTTTAATAGCCGCGAAAAGGCACAAAAACACAAAAGATTTTTTTTGAGAATTTTGTGCTTTTTTGCGGCTATTGATATTTCTATGCAAATTCTTGTGTGATTTGTGTTTCCGCGTTCCATTTCTTCTTAAACACTTTTGCGGTTAAAATATTTCTTTTTATGAAAATCGCAACTTGGAATGTAAATTCTATCGCTATTCGTCTGGAAGCCGTTTTGAAATGGATTACGGACACAAATACGGACGTTGTTTGTTTGCAGGAAACAAAGTGCGTTGACGAAAAATTTCCGCTCGAAGCAATTACGGATTTCGGCTATCACGCCGCTTTTATGGGACAAAAATCGTATAACGGCGTAGCGATTTTGTCTAAAGATGAAATCACAGACGTTCAGAAAAACTTTCTCGACGACGATGACGAATCGCCGAAAAGGTTAATTGCCGCAACAATTAACGGCGTTCGCATCGTCAATACATATATTCCGAACGGAACCGAACTTTGGACGGACAAATTCACTTTCAAACTCGATTGGCTGCAAAGATTACGCAAAATGTTCGATGAAACTTGCGACAAAAACGGTCACGTTTTGCTCTGCGGCGATTTCAACGTCGCGCCAGAAGAATTGGACGTTTGGAGCGTGAAAAACTGGGAAGGAAAACTGCATTTTTCAAAACCCGAACGCGCCGCGATTCATCACGTCAAACAATGGGGATTTATTGACGTTTTCCGTCAAATGAACGGCGATTTGCAAGAATTTTCGTGGTGGAATTACCGCGAAGGCGCGTTTCCGAAAAATCAAGGTTTGCGAATTGACCACATCTGGACTTCGCAATCTTTAGCCGAAAAATGCGTCGGATGTTGGATCGATAAAGAACCGCGCACATGGGAACGCCCAAGCGATCACACGCCCGTCGTCGCAGAGTTTAATATTTAATTTTTTTTGCCTGCGAAAGAAACGAAAAGAACGAAAAAATACAAAAAAGATTTTGAATGTATTAATTTTTCGTTTCTTTCGTTATTTTCGCAGGCTAATTCTCTATGAAAAATCCGCAATCCCAAATCCAAATTCCGAAATCGCTGTGGTTGGTTCGTCACGGCGAAAGCACCTCGAATATTGCGCGGCAAATTGCTGAAAGCGAGAAACTGCTCGAAATCGATTTTCCCGAACGCGAAGCCGATGTGCCGCTTTCCGAACTCGGAAAAAAGCAATCTGCAACGGTCGGAAAATGGTTTGCCGCGCAAGCTGAAAAACCGTCGATCATTTATTCTTCACCTTATGTCCGCACATTTGAAACGACGAAAATTATTCAGGAAACGGCAAATTTTCAAGACATAAAAATTCGTTTCGACGAGCGTCTGCGCGAACGCGAACTCGGCGTTTTCGATCGGCTGACAAAGCTCGGCGCGTTGGCAAAATACGCCGAAGAATCGGCGCGGCGCGAGCTTCACGGAAAGTTTTACCATCGTCCGGCGGGCGGCGAAAGTTGGATTGATGTCGTGTTTCGTTTGCGGAGTTTTATCGAAACTGATCTCTCTAAATTAACTAACGAAAAGGTTTTGATCGTCACGCACGAAGTCGTCATTCATTGTTTTCGATACATTTTGGAAAATCTCACCGAAGCCGAGATTTTGGAAATCGACCGCGCCCGCGACATTTCAAATTGTGCTATTACTTCTTATGAATTTGAAGGCGTAAATTGTGCCTTAAAATTGGAAAATTTTAGCGCAGAATAATCTTGGAACGCCTGCGCCCTCGCAGGCATTGAGTGCGGATAGCGCGAACAACGGATTGGAGGCTAAAATCTTAAAAATCTAATCTCAATTACGACGCGTTCGCGCCGTTTGCCTGCGAGGGCGCAGGCGTTCCGACTATTTAAAATCTTTTTGCAAAAGTCCGTAAAAATAAGAATCGAAAGTTTTTCCGCCGACGTGCCAGCGTTCGCGCAAAAAACCTTCTCTTTCAAATCCGAGCCGTTCCAAAACACGAATCGAAGCCACATTTTCAGGATCAACGTCGGCTTCGATGCGGTGCAGGTTCAGTTCTTCAAACGCGAATTTAAAAAGTGCGTTCAAAGCTTCATTTACAAAACCATTTTTCCAAAACTGCCGATTGAGCGCGTAACCGATTTCGGCGCGCCGGTTTCGCATATCAAGATGAAAAATCGTCGTCGTGCCGATGATTTTATCGTTTTTTTTGAGCGCGATTCCCCATTGAAAAAGGTTTTTCTGCTCGAAGTTTTTGTGAATTTGCGCCAGCAATTTTGCCGCTTCCGACATTTCCGCAAACGGCGGCGAACTCCAATAAAGCATCGCTTCTTCATCGGAAAAAATGTCGAAAAGCGATTCGATGTCGGTTTCTTCCAAATGCCGCAAACGGATTCGTTCGGCTTCAATTGTCGGGAGTTTTTTGTTTTCGATCATAAATTTTAGAACGTGATTTCGAGAAAATTACCGTAAATCTCGAAAGTTCCGCTTGAAGTTTTTTGTCGGCACAATTCTTTTCCGAGATTGTCGAGAATTTCGTCTCTGCGCTCGATTCCGTCACTGAAATTTCGCGCTTTACAAAATTCCATCCATTCAGTTTCGTTCGGCACGAAAACCGTCGCGCCGCTTATGCTGAATTCCCAATCGAAGGAAAGTTTCGCATCGTTTTCCGTGTAAAAAACCGTTCCGCCGCGACCGTTTTGACTGACATTTACCTGAAAGATCATTTCTTTTCGTAAATAATTTTGCCGTTAAAGATCGTGTAAACGGGTTCGGTCGTCAAAATTTCTTTGTGCGGAATCGTCAGCAAATCTTTTGAATGAACGACGAGATCGGCAAACATTCCGACTGCAATTGTGCCTTTTTCCTTTTCCGCAAATTCGGCGTAAGCCGATTCGTATGTGTAATTACGAATCGCCTGCGTCATCGGAAGTTTTTCCTGCGGCTGCCAACCGCCTGCCGGATTTCCTTCTAAATCCTGACGCGAAACGGCGGCGTAAAGCGTTTGATAAGTGTTCAATAATTCGACCGGCGCGTCAGTTCCGAAAGCGACATGAACATTATAAGATTCAAACAAATGCCACGAATACGCGCCTAAAACGCGGTATTCGCCCAATCTTTCGCCCGCCCAACGCTTATCCGAAATCGCGTGCGTCGGTTGCATCGAAGCAATCACACCGAGTTCGGCAAAACGCTTAAAATCCGACGGCGCAACAACTTGCGCGTGTTCGATACGGTGGCGTTTCATAGCTGTAATTTTTGTTGAATCAAAATTATTTACAGTAGGAATTAATTCCTTATGAAAAGCAAATCCATCCAAAGCAATCCGATTCGATTTATCGCCGATCGCGTGAAGTCCGATTTGAAAACCTGCCGCGTCTCGTTCGACGATCATTTTTATCATTTCTTCGGCAGGTCGGCGCGGAATTCCGCTGTTGTTTGGATCGTCAGAATATGGCGCGAGCATCGCGGCGGTGCGTGAACCGAGCGAACCGTCCAAATAACCTTTCAACATCGAAAATTTCAAACGCGAATGATCGAGTTTCAACGCGTCAAAATCGGCGCGTTCTTTTTTCAGATCGGCGACCGATTTTTCAAAATCCTGCCAAATCGCAACTCTTGCAGAGAGTTTATTTTCCTGTAAAAGTTTCGCATAAATCGGCATCGCCGCCGCGTCTTCGCCGCCTTGCACACTCGTTAAACCGAATTTTTTCGCTTCATCGAGCGCGAACAGCAAACCTTTGTAAACCATTTCCGGCGATGGCGGCGGAATTACGCTGTCGATCAAACCTTGCGCCGTTTCTTTCACAACTCCGGCAGCTTCGCCGTTTGCATCGCGGACAATCTCGCCGCCTTCTGGATTCGGCGTTGATTTCGTGATTTTTGCGAGTTCAAATGCTTTAGAATTTGCCCACGCAATGTGTCCGTCAACTCTTTGCAGAAAAACAGGATTTTCGGGCGCAATGTCGTCCAAATCCGCCCGCGTCGGCAATCTGTTATTCCATAAAGTATGATCCCAACCACGTCCAACGATCCATTGTCCTTTCGGCGTTTCTTTTACTTTCGCGGCAATTCTGCGTTTTGCTTCATCCAGCGTGTTTGAACCGTTCAGATCAACCTGCAAAAGCGCCATTCCGACGCCTGCAAAATGAATATGCGCGTCGTTAAATCCGGGCGTGACGAGCTTTCCCTGCAAATCGATTTCCTTTGTGGCAGAATATTTTGCCTTCAAATCCGCAGTTTTCCCGACTGCAACGATCTTTTCGCCGTCAACCGCGACGGCTTCATAAGTCGAAAATTTTTCATCGGCAGAAAAAACTTTCCCGTTAAAAAGAAGCAGTGAAATTTTCTGTTTCGTCTGCGCCAAAGCAAAATTCGGTAAACCGATAATTAAAATAAATACGATTGCGATTAACTGTTTGAACATAAGAATTTAATAGAACGCGGACGAACGCGGATAAAGCAGATTGACACGGATTTTTTTAGAATTTTTCTGCGTGAATCCGCTAAATCCGCGTTTTTCCGCGTCCCATTTTCCGTAAATGAAAATAGTGATTGAGTGATTATAAACATTTCGCATCGAAAATGCTTGCCGAAAGGTTTGGAAATAGCTTTCGTTGTCGCGTAAAATCGGTTGAATCTATCTGAAAAGGTCAAAAATGAAAAAAATCTTAATTCTTTGCTTCGTTCTCGTATTTTCCGTTTCGATTTTCGCGCAGATTCCCGTTCAAACTTTGGTGCAGATTTCCAAAGCCGAAGACGAACTTCGCTTTGATAAAACTCTGGAAACTTTGCTGAAAAGTAAAAATGCGAAAATCCGCGCACGCGCCGCGCTCGCTGCGGGCAGAATCGGAAACGACGCGGCAGTTTCGCCGTTAATTGCGATTTTGCAAAACGATAAAGACGATGAAGTTTGCGTGATGTCGGCGTTTGCGCTCGGCGAGATCGAATCGTTAAAAGGCGCAGATGCGATTTTGCAGATTTTGTCAGACACGCGAGAAGACGAAACGCTTCGCGCAAAAGCGATCGAAGCCGCCGGAAAGATTGCCGCCGCAAATGCGAAAGACGAAAAATCGAAAGAGTTAAGTAAAGCGATTGTCGAAGCACTCGAATTTGAAGCAGGACGGCGTTCGATGCCGAATTTAGAAGCGATTTTGAAAGGTTTGACCGCTGTTTTGCGCGTTCGTCCCGAAAACGGCGACAAGATCGTTGCCGAATTTTTGACTTACAGCGATGCGCAAATTCGTTCCGACGCAGGAAACACGCTTGCCAGACTTCGCGCGAAAAATGCCAATTTCGCGCTTCGCAAAATGCTGAACAAAGATACGGATGCCGTGGCGCGTGCAAATGCGGCGCGAGTTCTCGGCGCGGCGGAAGATAAAGAATCTTTCGATCTTTTAATTGAAGCCGCGACAAAAGATACGGATTC
>DAITPE010000005.1:0-26375 GCA_036833775.1 Pyrinomonadaceae bacterium
TCTGAAAAGGATAGCTTACAAACGCGTTTGATTCAACTTTTTGCCGATGCGGTTGTCTTTTCTCTCCTTGTCTTGTTAAAACGGTGTTCATTTTGCTGAAATAAAAGGGTTTTTTGTTTGACAGACAGCGGTTTGCAAAGTAATTTCAGAATATACTTATCTTCCGACGAATATTAGCTTAAAGTGCAAGAAAGGGTTCACGAAAAAGAAAGCATCTGGTTTTTACGCCGTCCGTTACAATTTTTAGCCGATATTGTAATTCTCAGCGGAGCGTTTATGCTGGCATATTTGCCTTCGCTTAACGTTCAGCTCGGCGATTTTTATTTCGACACCGCGCTGACCCAACTTCCGTTCGTCGTTTTAATTCAATTTTCGATGCTTTTTCTGGTCGGTGCATATTCGATCATCTGGCGTTATGTCAGCATCGAAGATTTGAAGGTTTTTCTGAAAGCCGCGCTGTTTTCGACCGTCGTTCTGCTTTTGGGAAGATTGTTTTTTTCTTCGAGCGCGTTCGTGCGCTGGCAAGTTCCGATCTCCGTTATTTTGATCGACACCGCGCTTGCTTTCGGCGGACTTTTAGCTTTACGTATCGTGCGCCGTTCGATCTATGAATTGAGCGACAAACGCAATTTTACGGGTTCCAAAAAACGCATCAAACGCAAAGCGACTTTGCTTGTAGGCGCAGGCAGAATCGGTGCGGCGTTGGCAAAAGAAATGATCGGTCGCGCCGACGCCGAACTCGACGTGAAAGGTTTTGTTGACGACGATATTTACAAAAAAGGCGGAAGCGTCGGCGGTATCAAAGTTCTCGGCACGACCGACGATCTGGCGCGCCTTGTTGACGAATTGAATGTCGAACAAGTTGTGATTGCGATCGATCAGGCGCAAGGCGCGGACATTCGACGCATTCTAAACGTCTGCCGCGCAATTCCCGTAAAAGCGCAGATCGTGCCGAGTTTGAATGAAATTGCACACGGACACGTCAAAGTCAGCCGTTTGCGCGACGTTCAGATCGACGATTTGCTCGGACGCGATCCGGTTCAGCTCGACGATAAAAACTTACACGAATTTTTGACCGACAAAATTGTTTTGGTAACGGGCGCAGGCGGTTCGATCGGTTCGGAACTCATTCGCCAAGTGACGGATTATCAACCGAAGCTTCTTTTACTCGTCGAACGCGCCGAATATCTGCTTTTTCAGATCGAACGCGAACTCGTCAAAGATTTTCCCGATGCGAAATTTCTGCCGCTCATCGCCGACGTTTGCGACGAACCGCGTATGCGCGAGATTTTCGAGAAATATAAACCCGAAGTCATTTTTCACGCCGCCGCGCACAAACACGTTCCGTTGATGGAAGCAAACGTTCCCGAAGCGATCAAAAATAACGTCTTTGCAACCAAACGTTTAGGCGAACTCGCGGGCGAATACGGCACGAAGGATTTCGTTTTGATCTCGACCGACAAAGCCGTCAATCCGACTTCGATCATGGGTGCGTCGAAGCGTTTTGCGGAAATCGTTCTGCAAGGTTTGAACCGCGTTTACGACACGAATTATATGGCGGTTCGCTTTGGAAACGTGCTCGGTTCGGCAGGTTCGGTCGTGCCGATCTTTCGCCAGCAAATCTTGAAAGGCGAAGCGATCACCGTCACCGACCCGAAAATGACGCGCTATTTTATGACGATTCCCGAAGCTTCGCAGCTCGTTCTGCAAGCCGGAGCGTTGGGCGAAGGCGGCGAAATTTTCATTCTCGATATGGGCGAACCTGTCAAAATTCTCGATCTTGCCGAAGATATGATTCGTCTTTCGGGCTTGAAACCTTACGAAGACATCGACATCGTTTTCACCGGAATTAGGAAAGGCGAAAAGCTTTTTGAAGAACTCGAAATCACGGGTGAAGACCTTTTGAAAACGAAACATCCGAAAATCTTTATCGGCAAAATCGCCGCGTATCAACCGCAGGAAGTTGCCGAAATCATCGAATATTTCAAGCAAGCCGTGAGCGAAAACAACGAAGCGAAAATCCGCCGTTTGATCAATCGTTTCCTGCCCGAAGCGACGATCACGGAAACCGAATTGCCCGAAAAAACCGACTCCGACGACAAACCCGAAAAGTTTTTTACGCAAACGAATCTCGGCTTGGCTGAAAAGTGAAATTTCGTCGGAACGCCTACGCCCTCGCAGGCAATGAGCGTGAAACGCGAACATCCGAGAAGAAAGACAAACTTGAAAATCCGGCATTGACTACGACGCATTCGCGCCGTTTGCCTGCGAGGGCGCAGGCGTTCCGACGGGAATTTCTTTTCAAAATGTTCTCGACCTTACTTTCGTTATCTAATTAAATTCATTATTCTTTTCACTTATGGCAATTTTAGTGACAGGCGGCGCGGGTTATATCGGCAGTGCTGCCGTTGAAGATTTGGAAAAAAAAGGCGAAAAGGTTGTCGTTTTGGACAATCTCGTTTACGGTCACAGAGAAGCGATCGGCGAAAATACGATCTTTTACGAAGGCGACATCGGCGATAAAAGTCTGCTCGAACAAATTTTGACCGAACACGAAATCGAAGCCTGTATGCATTTTTCGGCTTACGCGTATGTCGGCGAATCGGTCGAACAACCCGTAAAATATTACGAAAACAACTTCGTGCAAACCTTAAAACTGCTCGAAGCTTTGATCGCCAAAAACGTCAAAAAGTTCATTTTTTCATCTACCTGCGCGACTTTCGGCGAACCGCAATACGTTCCGATCGACGAAAAACATCCGCAATCGCCGGTGAATCCATACGGTTGGTCGAAATTTATGGTCGAACGCGCCTTGGCTGATTTCGACAAAGCTTACGGCTTAAAATACGTCGCGCTTCGCTATTTCAACGCTTGCGGCGCGACCGGAAAATGCGGCGAACATCACGATCCCGAAACTCATTTGATTCCGCTGATTCTTTTCGCTGCGCAGGGAAAACGCGAATCGATCTCGATTTTCGGCGACGATTACCCAACGCCTGACGGCACGGCGATCCGCGATTACATACATATTTCCGACTTGAGCCAAGCGCATCTGCTCGCGCTCGAACATCTTCGCAAAGGCGGCGAATCGGAATTTATAAATTTGGGGAACGGAACCGGTTTTTCCGTTTCGGAAGTTATCGAAGCCGCGCGAAAAGTGACGGGAAAAGAGATCAAAGCCGTGATTGCGCCGCGCCGCGCAGGCGATCCTTCGCGCCTCGTTGCAAATTCCGAAAAAGCGCGTGAAATTTTGGGCTGGAATCCAAACTTTCCCGAGATCGAAAAGATCATCGAAGACGCGTGGAAATGGCACGAAGCCAATCCGAACGGTTATAAATAAAAATTTCTAATTCATTTGATAACGACAACCGCGAGAGGCTTTGATTTGCAAATCGAATCCTCTCGTGTAATATTTTTAACTAAATTTTACGAGCGTGAAATTTCAAACGAAAAGACAAAAGAAAAATCTCGCCGTCGTTTTGATATTGCTTTCGGCAATTTTCAGCGGCGCGGTTTCGCTTGCGTTTTATTCGCCAAATCAGTTTCAAACTGCGGAAATGGTTTATTGTCCGTTGACGAAACGGCTTCAGCCCGTTCACGCTGCGGATTTGAAACAAAACGAATTTGACGGAATTTGTTTGACCGATAAACAAAAAAGCGACTTTTCATCGGCGATTCTGACGAAAATTAGTTTCGGTTTTTCGTTTTCAAATAAACAATCGGTCGAAGAAATTGTTTTCGATTATCTGAACAACGGAAAATCTGCGCTCGACGCATTGCCGAATCTTCCGAATCTGCCTGAGAAAACTTTAGCCAAAAAATCGTTTTCGCTGATCGGTTTCGGAAACAATTTCGAGCATCAAGTAATCTTGAAATCGGAAGAAAATTTCTCTTTCAAACTCAAAGCACGACCGCCGACAAAGACCGTTTCAGTTCGCTTTGAATATGATTCCTTAAAAGATTTAGCAACGATTTCCCGTAATATAAATCCTCGTTCGCCTCCCGTTTTGTCCATTTAAACTAATCTAAACAAACAATTTATAAGTTTTCGGATTGTGCTGAGAAAGCATTTAATTTCTTAGACGCAATCGTGCGAAATTTTTCTCAAAGATTCATTTAAATTATGCAATCTTTGGCGCAAATTCATTTTATCCAAACAATGATCTAACGATTTGCCGAAAAATTTCGGGAAACGCTTTTCATTATTTTTTTAGGATTTCGCGCAGAGCCGAAAAACTCAAGCCTGCCTTTTTATTTGTCCTAAGCTAAAAAACGATGCGCCTTATCTTTCAGGTTTTGCGCGAAAAACAAAAATAAACGAAAGCGTTTTAAAGAGAAATCAGTTGTAAAAAAATTACGAAACATATCAGAGCCAATCAGCTATGAATCGGGAATTTGCATCCCTTTTCGCCTTCGGTGTTCTGATATGTTTCGCCAAAGAAAAAACAGAGAAAATAAAGATGAAAAATTTGATAAAAGCATTAATTATAACAATTTGCGGTGTTTTAGCGGTCAATGCACAACAGTCCGTAACGATCAATTTTCAAGCCGTCGTCGGCGAAAAAGCGTTTGACTGCAAAGAATCTTATGAAGGAATCGGCACGACCAGATCGAAAATGACGGTTTCCGATTTCAAAATTTACGTTCAAGACGTGCGGCTCGTTGACAAAAACGGCAAGGAAACGCCTGTCAGTTTAACGAATGACGGAAAATTTCAAACCGAAAAAGTTGCGATGCTCGATTTTGAAAACGGCGAAGGAAATTGCGCGAGCGGCACAAAGGAATTAAACACTGCGATTCGCGGAACTGCCGCCAAAGGCAAATATTCGGGCGTGAAATTTACGATCGGCGTGCCGACCGAAATCAATCATCTCGATCCGACCTTGCAGGCTTCGCCGCTGAACATTACGCGGATGATGTGGTCTTGGCAGATCGGATATAAATTTGCGCGAATCGACACGAAAACGAACGGCAGACCGAACGGCTATGTTCTTCATCTCGGTTCGACCAACTGCGAAACCGACGCAAACGGCAAAACGACTTGTAAATATGCGAATCGTCCCGAATTTTCGTTTGCAAAATTCGATCTTGCGAAAGACGTGATTAAAGTTGACCTGAAATCACTTTTTGCAAATGCGAATGTTGACGTAAACAAGGATAAAACGTCGGTTGGCTGTATGTCGTTTCCGGGTGATGACGATTGCGTCGAAGTTTTCAAAAGTCTCGGGCTGAAATTTGAAGCGGAAGGCAATCAATCGATCGGTGCACAAACATTTATGCGCGCCGAAAAAGCCGCGAAAAACGGCGCGAAAAACGCAAACAAAAGCGGCGAATGATCTTTCCGCCGCTGATTTTCGCCGAAAACGCAGATTCGGTTTTTATCTGACGATTCTGCGTTTTCGGCAAAGGATTTAGAGTTTATGAAACAGTTAAAACTTGCAATCATCTTTGTTTTTATTGGTTTAGGTGTTTTTGTTTTGAATCAACATTTTTCGGTTTCAAACGCGCAAACCGTTGAATATAAATGGGATTTGCCGAAAGGTTTTCCCGTTCCGAATGTTCCGTCGGAAAATCCGATGACCGAGGCAAAAGTCGAACTCGGACGGCATCTTTTTTACGATAAACGTCTTTCGATCAACGAAAAAACTTCGTGCGCGACCTGTCATTTGCAGGAAAAAGCCTTTACCGAAGACAAGAAAACTTCCGTCGGCACGACGGGCGAAATTCATCCGCGAAATTCGATGACGCTCGCAAATGTTGCGTATAATCCGTCGTTCAACTGGGCGAATTCTGCGGTTAATTCGTTGGAAAGACATCATTTACTGCCGATGTTCGGCACGAATCCGATCATCGAAATGGGAATGGAAGGCAAAGAAGCGTTGATGCTCGAAAGAGTAAAAGCCGAGCCTGTTTACGAAAAACTTTTTGCCGCCGCGTATCCGAACGACAAGGAAAAAATCACGCTCAATCATATTACATTGGCGATCGCAAGTTTCGTCCGCTCAATGGTTTCCGGCAATTCGCCTTACGACAAATATCGTTATCAAAAACAGCCGGATGCGATCTCGGAATCTGCCAAACGCGGCGAAAAACTCTTTTTCAGCGAACGAATGGAGTGTTTCGATTGCCACGCCGGTTTCAATCTTTCGGGAACGACAAATTTCGTCGGGAAATCGAATGAATCCGCGCAATTTGAAAACAACGGGCTTTACAACATCGACGGAAAAGGCGCGTATCCGGCTGAAAACGTCGGGCTTTTCGAGATCACGAACAACAAGGAAGATATGGGCAAATTCAAAGTCCCGACGCTTCGCAATATCGAATTGACTGCGCCGTATATGCACGACGGCAGCATCGATTCGCTCGAAGACGTGATCGAACATTACAAAGCCGGCGGACGCACGATCGCGGAAGGAAAATACGCCGGAAAAGGCAGCGAAAATCCATATAAATCCAGCTTTGTTAATGGTTTCCGTCTATCGGCGGAAGAAAAGCAAGATTTGATTGAATTCTTGAAAAGTCTGACTGACAAAGACTTTATAACGAATCCGAAATTCAGCGATCCATGGGCAAAAAATGAAAGAGAATTCTCTCGAACTTCATTAAAAAACAGGAGTCTTGAAGTTTTGAGAAACAAACAAAGGAAATAGTTAATACAGGTTTTATGAAAGTAAATTATTTATTCAAAGCATTATTATTTTGCTTATTTGCGACACCGATCTTTGCACAAAATTCGGCAATTTCAGGAAAAATCACCGACCAAAACGGCTCGGTAGTTTCAGGCGCAACCGTCAAGGTGAAAAATTCTTCCGGCAGCGCGAAAACAACTGTCAGTAATTCAAACGGCGAGTTTGAATTTTCAAATTTAACAAACGGAGATTATCAAATAACTGTTGAAAAAACGGGATTTGAAAAACTTAGTCAGGAAGTTTCGAGCGGTCAGCAAAATTTGGTTTTGACGCTTAAAATCGGTTCGGTCGGTGCAACGGTCGAGGTTGCAAGTGAAACTTATACGACTGAAGAAGCAAATACGGCAACGAAGTTAAATGTTCCGTTAAAGGATGTTCCGCAATCGGTTCAGGTCGTTAATCAAAACATTTTGCGCGACCGTGCGACGTTTAGTTTCAGCGAAGCCGTGACGCAGAATGTTTCGGGAATCACGCGCCATACGACCGATCTGACAGGTTCGGGCGCGGGCGATTTTCTGCGATTTCGCGGGTTTTCGGGAAGCTATAACAATTCGTATTTGCGCGACGGTTTGAAACAGGTCAATTACGGCGCGAACGAAACGGCTGATGTCGAAAGAATCGAAGTTTTGAAAGGCGCGGCAAGCGTTCTTTACGGACGCAGCGAACCCGGCGGCGTGGTCAATCTCGTTTCAAAACAGCCCGTTTCGGATAATTTTATTTCGTTCGATTTTACGGGCGGGCAATTCAATTTTTATCGTCCGCAAGTGGATGCGGGCGGAAAAGTTTTTTCCGATAAATTGTTATATCGCTTAAATTTCGCGTATCAATACGACGGAAATTTCCGCGAAGATGCGGACGGCAAAAGAGTTTTCGTCGCTCCCGTTCTGCTCTGGAAACCGACGGAAAAACTGCAAATTTCCTTCGATGCGGAATATTTGCGCGAACGGCGCGGAATGGATGTCGGGCAGCTTCTCGTCAACGGTCGCGTGCCGGATGTTCCGGTCGAGCGCAGTTACGGCGAACCTTTCAATCGCTCATTTCAGCAAAATAAAAACGGCGGAATTCGCGGCAGATACGATTTCAATTCAAATTGGTCGGTTCAGAGCGCGTATCGAACGCAGTTTTTCGATTACGCTTTATTCGGCGTATTTCCCGCATTATATTTCGCGCCGCCTGTTCAATCCGACGGCAGAACCGTCAACCGCGATCTCGCTTCGATCGATTTTACCGAACGCTGGCATTATTCCGATTCAAATATTAGCGGAAGATTTTCGACCGGAAAAATTAAACATAATATCTTGGGCGGTTTTGAATACGGCTACACGAACGGCATTTACAACCACGAATTTTATCTCGCCGGTTTTGTCTTTCCTGATTTTCCGACGACCGATATTTTCACGCCGACCGCGCCGCTCAGTTACGAGTTCGCGCAAAATTATATCCGCTCGACGCTGCCGGAATCCAGATTTCCGTATCGTTTCGGCAATCGGCTCAAAACAAACGGCGTTTATGTGCAGGATTTGATCGAATTCACGCCGAAATTCAAAGTTTTGATCGGCGGCAGATACGATATTTTCAAGCAGAGATTTTACGAAGAACCAAATCCGATTCAACTCGGAAACGATAAAAAATTCAGTCCGCGCGTCGGTTTCGTTTATCAGCCGCTCGAATATCTTTCGTTTTATGCTTCCTACGGAAACTCGTTCTCGCCGCAGTTTCCCAATCAGCGCACACTCGATAATCGTCTGTTCAAGCCGTCTGTCGGCGAACAATTCGAGGGCGGCGTAAAGCTCAACAGTTTTCGCGGAAAACTGTCGGGATCGCTCGCATTTTACAATCTGACCTTTACAAATCTGGTCGTCAGCGATCCTAACAATCCGGGAACTTCGATTCAAACGGGCGAACAACGCAGCCGCGGAATCGAACTCGACGTTTCGGCAAATCCCATTCGCGGTTTAAATTTGATCGGAAGTTATTCGGCGATTCAGGCAACCGTGACGAAAGACACTGACGCGCTGCTTGTCGGCAGATTTTTGCCGAACACGGCGCGTCATAACGGCAATTTCTGGGCGACTTACCGTTTTGTCGAGGCTAATAATTTTTGGCGAAACTTCGGTGTCGGCGCAGGCTTGCAGGCGGTCGGAAAACGCTTTACAAATCTCGCAAATTTCGGCGTGGTGCCGGGTTTTTCGAGAGTTGACGCAAGCACATTCTACGATTTTTCGGCAAACGAAAAAACTCAAATGCGTTTTGCCGTCAATCTGCAAAACTTAACGAACAAACGCTATTACGAATCGGCTTTCGGTTTTAACGACACGGTTTATCCCGGTTCGCCGTTTCGTGCTTTGTTTTCGCTCAAAATAACGAGAAGGTAAAAAGATTTTGCCCGCGAAAAGTGCGAAAAACGCTAAAAAATCGAATTTTAATTTCGTGTTTTTCGCGTCTTTCGCGGGCAAAAATTAAGGAGATAAAAAAATTATGAATCGCAGAGAATTTGGAAAATTATCGGTTGCGGCGACGATTGCGTCGCTCATCGGTTTTGAAAAAACGAAAGGTCAAACGACCGATAAAGAAACGGAAAAACTGCATCAGGAATATATGGCAAAATACGCCGACTTGATGGGCGGCAACAAATTAACGATCGGAATGATCGCTTATCCGGGAATGTTTTTGCAGGATTTCGTCGGACCTTTGACGGTTTTTGAAGCTTTGATGAACCGCGATATTCACATTATCTGGAAGGAAAAAAAGGAAGTTTCGACGGGAAGCTTGATAAAAATTACGCCGAACACAACTTTCGCGGAAACACCGAAAAATCTGGACGTTTTGTTTCTTCCGGGCGGCGTTCCGGGAACTTTGGATTTGATGAAAGACAAAGAAACGCTCGATTTTCTGGTTGAAAAAGCCAAATCCGCGAAATACCTCACGAGCGTTTGCACGGGTTCGCTGATCTTAGGCGCGGCAGGACTTCTGAAAGGCTACAAAGCCGCTTCGCATTGGGTAACGCTCGACGTTTTGAAGGAATTCGGCGCGATTCCGTCTGATGCAAGAATCGTCGAAGACCGCAATCGAATCACGGGCGGCGGTGTCACGGCAGGAATTGATTTCGGTTTATCGCTCGCCGCCAAACTGCGAAATCAAACCTATGCCGAAGCGATTCAGCTTTACATCGAATACAATCCGCAACCGCCATTTAACGCAGGTTCGCCGAAAACCGCGAGCAAAGAAGTCAACACATTCATCGGCGGAATGCTCAGCCCGATCGCCGACCAAGCGCGAAAAATCGCCAAAGAAATCAATAAATCGTAAGTCTAATTAAATCAACATTTGAGGTGAATTAAATGAAAATCTGTTTCAAACTAAACGTAATTCTGCTCGTTTCTTTTTCAGTTATTTCGTTCGCTTGTAGTAATCAAGAGTCGCTCAAACCCGTTTCGCCAAACACGGAAGTTCAAACATACAAATCCAAAGGCGTTATCAAAAAAATCGATGCGGAAATCGGCAAATTAACCGTCGATCACGAAGATATTCCGGGTTATATGTCAGCAATGGAAATGACTGAAGCGGCTAAAGATAAAGCGTTGCTCGATAATGTTAAAGTCGGCGACAAAGTTGATTTCGAGATCGAACGAACGGGTTCGAAGATCGTTTTTACAAAACTGACGAAAACGGGCGAAGTTGCCGTCGTAAACGGCGCGGAAATTTACAAAGCAAATTGTGCGAGCTGTCACGGCGCGAACGGCGAAGGCGCGAAAAAAGGAATTCCGCTCACGTCGGGACACGCGCTTCATCATTCGGAAGCTGAACATATTAAACAAGTTACGGACGGCGAAGGCGAAAAAATGCCCGCGTTCAAAGATAAATTGTCTGCCGAAGAAATCAAAGCGGTCGTTGATTTTGTCCGCAACGAACTCCAAAAAGGCGCGAACCGCGAAGACAGCCATAAACATTCGCATTAAACGATGAAAAGACGAAATTACAAATATTTTATTCGCAAATCGCATCGCTATTTGGGCATTTTTATCGGCGTTCAATTTTTGTTTTGGACGCTCGGCGGTTTGTATTTCAGTTGGACGAACATCAAGGAAATTCGCGGCGAAGATCGGCGGAAAAAGGATGAAATTTTGAATGTTTCAGGCAAGATCGTTTCGCCGAAAATGGTTTTGGATGAAATTAAAACGACAAAAGACATTTCAAAAGTTCAGAAAATTCAAATCGTCGAAGTTTTCAACAAACCTTTTTACGAAATAAAGGTCGGTAAAGAAACGATTTTAGCCGATGCTGAAACGGGAAAAATTCGTCAACAAATTACCGAAGAAGAAGCAAAAAAGATTGCTGTCGAATCTCTGAATGATCCAAAAAATATCAAACGAATCGATTATTTGACCGAAGAAAACGTCGGCGGTCATCACGAATACCGCGAAAAACCGCTTCCGGCTTGGGCGGTAACTTTTGAAGATAATCTGACGGTTTATCTTTCCGCCGACACCGGACAGATCGGCGCGTTTCGCAACGATAAATGGCGCGTTTTCGATTTTTTATGGATGCTGCACACGCTCGATTTCAAAGAGCGCGACAATATCAATAATTATGTTTTGCGCGGATTTTCTTTGCTCGGAATAATGACAATCTTTTCGGGTTTCGCCCTGTTTTTTGTCAGTTCTCGTCGATTTAGAAGAATTATTTCTCGAAAATGAGTGTGAATTTGCAGATTAAGTTGAATATTTTCAACAATTTTCGCCTTTTTTGAAAAATAATGCTTCCCAAAATACAGAAATTGGATTAAACTGCTTAAGAAACAATTTAATTGAAAAGAATTCCATCGTATTTATTAATGACGGAATTCACTTTGTAATTCTAGTAAGTTCGTAAGTCTTCGGCTAACGCTGATTCTAAATTAATCCCCTTCGAACAAGATCGAAGAATTATTATGTCAGGTGGAATTATCTTCGGTATAAGATAAAAACCATCATTTTCCAGTATAAATACTAAACATTTAACCATTTGAGGAGGGTATAAATTATGTCTTTGACTCCTAAAGTTGAGTCTCTTTCGTCAATGATTTTAAAAGGATGCGTAATTTCATTGGCTATCATCGGTTTGTGGTTTGCGAATGTAAGCATTGCGAATGCACAGGCAATCAATGAAGATTTTGCAAGTGTGGCAGGACTTCCTGCGGCAGGTTGGGCTTCGAGCAATCAAAGTACACCGCTTGGCGCATCGGTTTGGTCACAATGCAGCGGAACGGCGATTCCGCCGGCACAGGCTGGCGCTTCTACTTCTTGTATCTTGGTCAATTTCAATAGCACGACCGGTGTCGGAACGATCAGCAATTGGTTGATTGCCCCGAACCGTACGTTTAACAACGGTGATACGATTTCGTTCTATACGAAAACGCCGAGTACAGCATTCCCCGATCGTTTACAAGTTCGTCTTTCAACGAATGGCGCGAGCACGAATGTCGGAACCGGTGCTACTCAAGTAGGCGATTTTACCAATCTTTTGTTGGATATTAACCCGACTTACGGAACGGATTATCCTGTGACGTGGACACAGTTTACCGTTACGATTTCAGGATTGGCAGGTCCGACCAGCGGTCGTATTGCTTTCCGTTATTTCGTTGAAGATGCCGGACCGGACGGCGCAAATTCAAACATTATCGGTATCGATACGTTTGTTTACACACCGTTTACCGCACCGCCGGCAGGCTCGGCTGATTTCGATTACACCGGCGACGGCAAAGCGGATGTTTCCGTATTCCGTCCTTCGGCAGGTTCGTGGTATCTTTCAAACAGCGCGACCAGTGCTTTTTCAGCGACGCCTTTCGGTAACGCGACAGACGTAATTGTTCCGGCAGATTATGACGGTGACAATAAAACTGACATTGCAGTTTTCCGTGATGGAAACTGGTATCGCTTGAATTCGTCAAACGGTACATTTGTTGCGACTCCTTTCGGGCAAGCAGGCGATATTCCTGTTCCGGGGGATTTCGACGGCGACAACAAAGCTGATACTGCCGTTTATCGTGCAGGAAACTGGTATCGTTTGAATTCGTCGAACGGCGCGTTTGTTGCAACTCCTTTCGGAAACGCAACCGACAAACCGCAAATGGGCGATTTTGACGGTGACAACAAAGCCGACATCGCAGTTTTCCGTCCGTCAGACGGCACTTGGTATCGCTTGAATTCGTCAAACGGTGCATTGGCAGTAGTTACTTTCGGTAACTCGACCGATATTCCTGTTCCGGCAGATTATGACGGTGATGCTAAAACTGACATTGCAGTCTATCGCGGCGGAAACTGGTATCGCTTGAATTCGTCAAACGGTGCATTTGTTGCAACCGCTTTCGGAAACGCAACCGATACGCCTGTTCCGGCTGATTACGACGGCGATGCAAAAGCTGATGTTGCGGTTTTCCGTCCGTCAGATGGCTCTTGGTATCGTTTGAATTCGTCAAACGGCGCATTTGCCGCTCAAGCATTCGGCACCAGCACCGACAAACCGACAGAAAGCGCGTATATTCGCTAGTCATTCGAATAGTTAATCTATTCTGAAAATTAAAAGCCGAGAACTCAACTAAAAGTTCTCGGCTTTTTTCCGTAAACGGCTTAAAGTTTGCCAAAAGCCCGTAAATTGTTATAGATTTAAAGCTAATTTAGTTTGACCATAAGCCACAAAAAAACGTTCGATGGCGGAATTTTTTCCGTAGGCGTTTAATGAGGCTTTTTTAATTTATTATGAATAATCAAATCAGCGATTTTATCAAACATCATTTTCGGCATTTCAATTCGGCGGCGTTGATCGACGCGGCAGAAAGCTATAAAACTCATCTGGAAGGCGGCGGCAAAATGATGATAACGCTTGCAGGCGCAATGAGTTCGGCGGAATTGGGTTTGTCTTTGGCGGAAATGATTCGTCAGGACAAAGTTCAGATAATTTCCTGCACGGGCGCGAATCTCGAAGAAGATTTGTTTAACTTGGTCGCGCACGATTTTTACGAACGCGTGCCGCATTATCGAGATTTAACGCCGCAGGACGAACAGGATTTACTCGACCGACATATGAACCGCGTAACCGATACATGCATTCCAGAAATGGAAGCAATGCGCCGACTCGAAAAAGCGATGGTCGATGTTTGGACAAAAGCTGACCAAGCCGGAGAAAGATATTTTCCGCACGAATTTATGTATCAGGTTCTGCGTTCGGGCGCGCTCGAAGAATATTACCAGATCGACCTGAAAGATTCGTGGATGTATGCGGCAATGGAAAAAAATCTGCCGATGGTCGTGCCGGGCTGGGAAGATTCGACGATGGGAAATATGTATGCCGGACACGTCATCACGGGCGATGTGAAAAACGTCCATACGGTTAAAACCGGAATCGAATATATGATGATGCTTGCCGATTGGTACACGGAAAACGCGACCGACGATTCGACGATCGGATTTTTCCAAATCGGCGGCGGCATCGCAGGCGATTTCCCGATCTGCGTCGTGCCGATGCTGCATCAGGATTTACAGCGCGAAAGCGTTCCCGTTTGGGGCTATTTCTGCCAGATTTCCGATTCAACGACGAGTTACGGAAGCTATTCGGGTGCAGTACCGAACGAAAAGATTACTTGGGGCAAACTGGCGGTCGATACACCAAAATTCATCGTCGAATCAGACGCTTCGATCGTCGCGCCGCTGATGTTCGCTTATATTTTAGGTTGGTAAAAAAAGGAAATTGACCGCAGATAAATACAGATAGACGCAGATTAAGAATGAGAGATTTTTGCAAAAGCATTTCGTTCCTAATGATTTATCCGCGTTTATCCGCGTCCATCTGCGGTTAATATTATTCTGAATATGCACAAAATTATCGTAACGGGCGGCGCGGGATTTATCGGCAGTGCGCTTTGTTGGCGGCTGAATCAGCTTGGCGAAACTGATATTTTGATCGTTGATCGGCTCGATTCTTCCGACAAATGGAAAAACTTAGCACCGCTTCAATTTGCCGATTATTTAGACGCGGACGACTTTATTGCGAATCTTTCAAACTTCGATAAAACCGAAACTGTTCTGCATCTCGGCGCGTGTTCGGCGACGACCGAGCGCGATTCGCAGTTTATGATGCGTAACAATTACGAATTCACGAAACGGCTCGCAAACTGGTCGGTCGAAAAAGGAATTCGTTTTATTTACGCATCGAGCGCGGCGACTTACGGCGACGGCGAAAACGGGATGGAAGACGGCGTTTCAACTCTCGAAAAACTTCGCCCGCTTAATGTTTACGGCTATTCCAAACATCTTTTCGATCTTTACGCAAAGCGCAATAATCTGTTTGACACAATCGTCGGGCTGAAATATTTCAACGTCTTCGGACCGAACGAAAATCATAAAGACGATATGCGTTCGCTCGTCAATAAAGCCTTTGCACAGATTCGCGATACGGGAAAATTACAGCTTTTCAAAAGCGCGAATCCCGCTTACCAACACGGCGAATTCGGGCGCGATTTCGTTTACGTGAAAGACGTTGTTGATATGACTTTGCATTTTACCGAAAACAAGATCGGCGGTTTGTTCAATGTCGGTTCAGGCGAAATGCACACTTGGAACGAGCTTGCCAAAGCGATTTTCAACGCGCTCGATCTTCAACCCGAAATCGAATATGTCGAAATGCCAGAGCATTTACGCGACCGCTACCAATATCACACGCAAGCCGACATCACACGTATCCGTGAAACCGGATACGAAAAAGAAATGACTTCCTTGCAAGAATCCGTCGCCGATTACGTGCAGAATTATCTGATTCCCGACAAGATTTTGGGTGATTAGAAAAGGAATATAATGAAATAATATATTGATATTCCATTATTTTTTCAGTTGAATAATTGTAAAATAATATGCCTAACTCTGAACTTGCAAAAGAAGAAAAAATACATTTCTGGAAACTTATTGAGAAAGATTTGGGACTTATGATTAATATGTCCCAAGATTGGCGAATTACGGAAAATAAGACTACTTCCATAATCGTAAAGTTTTCTAAGTATGACGATAAAAGTCGAAGTTTTTGGTATGGTTTAAATCCAGATAATTTGGATAAATGGTCGAATTATAATAATTCATACTTAGTATTTCTTATTGGAAAGCATGAAGAACGATTAGTAATTCCAATTAACAAACTTAAAGTCTATATCAGGAATGCCAATATTAAACTTTCTAAAGGAAATCAAATAAAACTTCACATCATTTCTGAAGGGAATCAATACATATTTACTGAATTTAGAAATTTCGATGTATCAGAATTTTATCAGAGTAACTCATTAGATAATAAAGAAGAAATAACTGTTTTAAGGAGCAAGGAAGTTTTCGGAACAATACGTTCGGGAATGAAAATATACCAAAGACTCTGCTTCAACTTGAAGATGAAGTTGAGTTTGATCCCAAGAATATTAATGATGCACGAGAAAAAATATATACTTCAATAGCTGTGCGTAGAGGTCAAAGAAAATTTCGGAAACTTCTTTTGGATGCTTATGAAAGAAAATGTGCAATAACAGGTTGTAATATTGAAGAAATTTTAGAAGCTGCACATATTATTCCATATAAAGGAAGTCATACTAACAAATTAGCAAATGGAATTTTATTAAGAGCGGATTTACATACACTTTTTGATTTAGGATTAATAACTGTCGATACAAATACAATGACTGTAAATATCTCGTCTAAGCTTGTAAACACTGAATACGATTTTCTTAAAGCCTCTAAATTGAAAGTAAAATCAGATATTTTACAAGTGGTTAAATTGGCGTTAGATGAACACCAAAACACATTTAGAATTACTGATTACTCTAAAAAGAAATAAAAATTTCTAAAATTTGAATTCTCCATTCATAACAACCGAAAATCATCAATACCTCAATTGGTACGGGAAGGTTTTTTGGCAGGATGATGCTCTTTTTCTTGGATAGGTGGCGCAAACGCGTTCACTATTCACTTGCAATAAAAACCTTAATCTTTACTTGACGATGAGTTTTCCCGACAAGTTTTAGAAACGAATTTCAATATAAAAATTACCAGCGATGATAAGCCGGATGACCTTCTTTGACGGCGACGAAAGTTCCTTTGCAGGTCGCGCAGATTTTTTCGTCGGCGATCAATTCGGCTTCGACGATCGCTTTGTCTTCGGTTGATTCGACGACGCGCGCTTTCAGATGAATCGGGACGTTATACGGTGTCGGACGGCGAAGCTTGACGTGAAAATCTGCCGTGACGGTGCAGTCGGGTTCGGTTTTGCCGTTTTTCTTCATCAGAAAATAAGCCGCCGCCCAATTTGAATGACAATCGAGCAATGCGCCGATGATTCCGCCGTTGAGCATTCCGGGAAACGCCTGATGATGTTCGTCGGCGTGCCAAACGGCAACAACTTCTTCGCCCGTTTCGGACGGGAAACTTCTGATTCTCAAGCCTTTTTCATTTGCCACGCCACAGCCGAAACAAATTCCTTCGGGCGCGTAAGTTTCTTGCAAAGATTTTTCGTCGTTCATGATATTAATTTTTAGAAGCCGAAATATTTCGGGAATCTTGCTTTTATATTAACAGGAAAACAAGGTTATCGTTGCCGAATAAGCAGTAGAAACGTATCTTTAGTGAATGATTATTTTCCGTTTTTGACACCAGAGGATTGATTTTGTCCCCACAGCCAAACCAAAGATTCGGGCAAAATTGCGCCGCCGTGTTTTCCGCTGTGCGAGCCTGTTCCTTTTTCAAATTTGTATTCGTAATCCTTAAATTTTAAGGAAGCTTCGATTTCCAGATTTGCCAGCCACCAGTTGCCGTGAATGTTGTCGAGGTCGCCGTTGCCGTCTTGCAGAAATATTTTGATGTCTTTTTTTGAACCTTTGCGAATAATGTTCGGATATTCGTGACCGCCTTTGATGTCTGTAAAGCTTCCGATATGGCTCATCACTTTGCTGAAATAGTCGGGACGCTGCCAAGCGGCGGTAAAAGCGCAAATTCCGCCCGAAGACATTCCGCCGATCGCGTGCATTTTGCGGTCATCCGAAATGTTGTATTGTTTTTTGACTTCGGGAATCAGTTCATTGAGCAGAAAATTTGTGTAACGATCGCTCAATTCGTCATATTCGTCGCTGCGGTTCGAACTGCGGAAAAATATTTCGGGAAAATCTTTCGTTGCGTGACCGGGATTGATGAATAAACCGATTGTGACAGGCATTTGTTTTTTGGCGATTAAATTGTCGAAAACGATTCCCGCGCGAAAATCGCCGTCTTCGCGGATGTATGCGTAGCCGTCTTGGAAAATCATGAGCGCGGTGGGTTTTGAAGGATCATATTGAGCCGGAACGTATAAATAATAATAGCGAAAATTGTTGTAAAGTTTGCTTTCAAAAAGAAAGCGCGTAACGGTTCCCGTCGGAACGCCTTCCTGTTTTTTGGATTCGGGACCCAATTGATATTGCGAATCCTGACCGAAAACGGGAATCAATGAAAATACTAAGAAAAAAAGAAGCAATAATTTTTTCATAATTTTACAGTTTGTCGGATAAAAACTTGACGATGTTTATCCAACATTAAGCACTTTCTCTAGAAAAAGTCGTAGCCTTTACCATTAAGATCAAACTCGCCGCAATGAGAGCCGAAACCGACAGATAGATCACGCCCGAATAAAAAGTTCCGGTTTTGTTGGTCAAATAACCGACAATGTAAGGTCCTGCAAAACCGCCGAGATTTCCGACCGAGTTTATCAACCCGATCGAAGCGGCGGCGGCAGATTCGGTCAAAAACGCTGTCGGCAACGCCCAAAATGACGGTAGATAACTATAAAGTCCGGCACCCGCGATGCAAAAAACGGCAATCGCCAAATAGACATTTTCCAGAAATAGAGAGCTTAAACCCAGCCCTAAACAAACAGCAAAAAGCGAGATCGCGGTATGCCAGCGGCGTTCGTCGCGTTTGTCCGAAGACCAACCCATCAAAAGCATTGCGACCAATCCTGCACAATATGGAAGTGCTGCAATTAAAGATACTTGCAGATTCGATAAACCAGAAAGTCCTTTCAAAATTGTCGGCAGCCAAAAGGTGAATCCGTAAACGCAAGTGACCGCGCAAAAATATCCCAAAGCTAAAAGAATCACGTTTCGATGACGAAATGCTTCGACGATCGTGTAATGTTTGACGGCTTTTTTCGCGGCTTTTTCGCGTTCGAGTTCATCGGTAATCCACTGTTTTTCATCTGTTTCGAGCCAATCGGCATCTTTCGGTTTGTCGGTCAGATAAAAAATGGTGACTATTCCGAATACGACGGCGGGAATTCCTTCGATGATAAAAACCCAACGCCAGCCTGCCAAACCGAGCCAATTTACGCCTAAGATCAAACCAGAAATCGGCGAACCGAAAATGTTTGCGAAAGGCAGAGCGGTCATAAACATTGCTACGGCTTTGGCTCTATCTTGATAACGAAACCAATGGCTTAAGTAAACAATTATGCCCGGAAAAAATCCTGCTTCGGCGAGTCCGAGCAAAAAACGGATGATGTAAAAATGAGTCGTATTATGGATAAAACCCATCAGAATCGCCAAAAATCCCCAAGAGATAATGATGCGGGCAAGCCATTTTCGCGCACTCCAATTTTCGATGATGAGCGTTCCGGGAATTTCTAAAATAAAATAGCCGATGAAGAAAATTCCTGCTCCGAATCCGAAAATTTCAGGGCTGAAACCCAAATCTTTCGACATTTCGAGATTGGCATAACCTACATTAACGCGGTCGATATATGCCAGAATAAAAAGAAAAATCAGAAACGGCATCAAGCGTTTCGTGATTTTCGATTTTGTTCTAGTTTCGAGATTTGGCACGGTTTTTTCCATATTATTCAACAAAATTAACAAGTGTTCCGATCGTATCGATAGTAATGCGAATTTCGTCGCCGCTTTGCAGCGTAAAATCATTCGACGGAATAATACCCGTTCCCGTCATCAAAAAACAGCCCGCCGGAAAAGATGTTTCCCGAAAAAGCCACGCAGCCAATTCATTCAACTCACGTTTTATCTGACCGATCTCGGTTTTTCCCTCAAAAACGGTTTCGCCGTTTCGATTGATTACCAAACTGATCTCGGTTTCCTTTTCCAAAGGTTTTTCCGAAACATAAATACAAGGACCGATCGAAGCACTCGCATCATAAGTTTTCGCCTGCGGCAGATAGAGCGGATTTTCGCCTTCGATGCTCCGCGAACTCATATCGTTTCCGACCGTATAACCGCTTATTTTCCCTTGTGAATTGATAAAAAGCGTCAATTCAGGTTCGGGAACATCCCACGTCGAATCTTTGCGAATCCGCACTTTTCCGCCCGAGCCGACTGCACGATGCGCCGTCGATTTAAAAAATAATTCGGGTCGGTCGGCAACATAAACTTTCGCATAAAAATCACCGCCGCCTGCATCTTTCGATTCTTCCTGACGGGCGAGTTTGCTGTTGAAATAGGTCACGCCGCTCGCCCAAATTTCCTGCGACTTAATCGGCGGCAAAAGTTCTTTTTCGATCAATTCTACGCCGTTTTCGATCGGAGTTTTGTTTGAAATCGAATCTTTTATTTTTCCGAGCAAATCCTCTGCATTGATAAACTCGTCCCAATCGGAATTTTCAAGATAAAAATTTCCTTCCGATTCCAGCAAAATTCCTGACTTTATTTTGTAAATTTTCATAATAAAAAACTTAAAGAGCAAATAGTCCACAGATGAACACAGATTCACACGGATAATTCTGAATAATTGATAATAAGTAATCGGACAAAATCATTTAAAGGTAAAAATAAATGCTGAAATAATTGATAATGGATAATTGAAAATTGATAAAATTGTTCTTTATTTATCAATTATTCATTATCAACTATCAATTATTTCAGAAGTTTTAGATCGTTTTAAATTTGTCCGATTACTTACCTTTTTAAAATCTAAAATATCTGTTTTCATCTGTGGATAAAATTTGTCTTAATGTAAATCCCGTGCGACTTCCGAGCCTGATTTTCCGACTAAAATATCCAGATCGCAGCCTTTTTCGGCTTGTTCGACGTGGTCAATATAAAGTTTGACGTAACCGCGCGTCGCAATCGATTCAGGCTGTTTCCAAGCAGCTTTTCGTTTCAACAATTGTTCGTCCGAAACGTCCAAATGAAGTCTGCGACTTTCGACATCGAGCTCGATAAAATCGCCGTTTTGCACCAAAGCGAGATTTCCGCCGACGGCGGATTCGGGCGAGACGTGCAAAATGACAGTTCCGTAAGCTGTTCCGCTCATTCGTCCGTCGGAAATTCTGACCATATCTTTCACGCCCTTTAAAATCAATTTTTCGGGCAGATCGACGTTGCCGACTTCGGGCATTCCCGGATAACCACGCGGTCCGACACCTTTCAAAACGATCACCGAATTTTCATCGATTTCAAGATTCGGATCATCAATTCGCTCGTGATAATCTTCCATACTTTCAAAAACCACCGCTTTTCCCCGATGTTTCATCAGCTTCGGCGTGGCGGCGGAAGGTTTGATAACGGCTCCGTTTTCGCATAAATTTCCTTTCAAAACCGCGATTCCCGCTTCTTTTTTGAGCGGTTCATCGATTGAAAATATCACGTCGCGGTTGTAACAAACTGCCTTTTCGTTATTTTCACGAATCGTTTTTCCGCTGACGGTAATTGCTTCTGTGTGAAGAAGTTTGCCGAGTTCCTTCAACACGACGGGCAAGCCGCCGGCGTAAAAATAATCTTCCATCAAATGTTTACCCGACGGCATTAAATTCACCAGAAGCGGAACGCGGCTGCCGATCTTGTCAAAATCTTCGAGCGAAAGATCAACGCCGATTCTTCCCGCAATCGCCAAAAGATGAACGATCAAATTGGTTGAACCGCCGACCGCCGCGTTGACGACGATGGAATTTTCAAAAGCATCGCGCGTCAGAATTTTCGAGAGCGTCAAATCTTCATTGACCATTTCGACGATTCTTCTGCCCGAAAGCTGTGCGAGAACTTTTTTGCGTGAATCGACCGCCGGAATCGCCGACATTCCGGGCAAGGTCAAACCCAAAGTTTCCGCCATTGTCGCCATCGTCGAAGCCGTTCCCATCGTGTTGCAATGTCCGCTGCTGCGAGCCGCGCAAATTTCGGCTTCGAGAAAATCTTCTTCAGAAAATTCGCCCGATTTTTGCTTTTCTTTAATCATCCAATTAAACGAACCCGAACCGATCTGTCCGCCTTTATACCGCCCGTTGAGCATCGGACCGCCGGGAACGATTATCGTCGGAAGATCGACGCTGCATGCTCCCATTAAGGTCGCCGGAGTCGTTTTATCGCACCCTGTCAGCAAAACAACGCCATCGATCGGATTGGCGCGAATCGATTCTTCCGTGTCCATACTGACAAGATTCCGAAAAAGCATCGTCGTCGGACGCATAATCGTTTCGCCGAGCGACATCACGGGGAATTCAAGCGGAAATCCGCCCGCTTCCAAAACGCCTTTTTTGACGATCTCGGCAAAATCACGCAAATGCCCATTGCAAGGCGTTAATTCCGACCAAGTATTGCAAATTCCGATGACGGGACGACCGCGAAAAAGGTCATCGGGATAACCTTGATTCCGCAGCCACGAACGATGGACAAATCCCATTTTGTCATTGTTGCCGAACCATTCTTTGCTTCTTAAATTCTTTTTCATTTTTAGTTTTTATTTACTGTTCCGAAAACACCGAAATACACTTTTTTATCGCTCCCGATTTCCGTCAACGATTCGCCAAATGCTGAGCGGATTTGCATTTTTTAATTCGTCGGGCAGTAGGGAATCAGGGAAATTTTGATAGCAGACGGGACTCGTAAATCTAGTGATCGCGCGCGTGCCGACCGAGGTCGTGCGGCGGTCGGTGGTTGCGGGAAACGGACCGCCGTGAACCATCGCATGACAAACTTCAACGCCGGTCGGAAATTCATTGATGATAAGTCTTCCGACTTTTTGTTCAAGAATATCGAATAATTCACGATATTCGACAAAATCGTTACCGTCAGCGAAGATGCTTGCGGTTAGATGTCCTTTGAGATTACGTGCAATTTCCAAAATCTCGTCTTTATTATCGGCACCAACCGCGAGCGTCGAAGGTCCGAAAATTTCTTCTTCCAAATCTTTGTTGGCGAGAAAATCAGCCGAATTGGTTTTCAGAAAATTAGCAGGCGAAAAGTTTTGACCGCTGCTATTTTCGCTCTTTGCGACGAGTTCGACTTCGGGTTGAGCGAGAAGTATTTCAACTCCGTTTTCATAGGCTTGCTTGATTCCCGCCGTCAGCATTACGCCGCCTGTTGTTTTTTGAATATTTTCCGCCAATTTTTGTTCAAAAATCTCCGAATCGGCTGAATTTTGCAGAATAAAAACTCCCGGATTGGTGCAAAATTGCCCGACGCCTAATGTAACGGAATTCGTTAATCCGACAGCGATCTGCTCGTTTCTTTGGCGAAGTGCTTCAGGCAAAATAAAAACAGGATTGACGCTTCCCATTTCGGCATAAACCGGAATCGGTTCGTCGCGTCTTACTGCCGCATCGAAAATGGCTTTTCCGCCTTTAAATGAACCCGTAAATCCAACTGCTTTTATCAACGGATGTTTAACTAAAGTCATTCCGACCTCGACTGAAGCTCCTTGAACCATCGAGAAAATTCCGTCCGGCATTTCGCATTTTGCACAGGCTTTCTGAATCGCGGAAGCGATCATTTCGCAAGTTCCCGGATGCGCGGGATGAGCTTTGAAAACAACTGTGCAGCCAGCCGCCAACGCCGAAACCGTATCGCCGCCCGCAACCGAAAAAGCAAGCGGAAAATTACTTGCACCAAAAACGGCGACCGCGCCGATCGGCTTTTCCATACTCCGCACATCGGGTTTCGGCAAAGGTTGTCGTTCGGGCATCGCCTGATCGATCCGTGCATCGACCCAAGAACCTTCACGCAGAAGCTCGGCAAATAATTTAAGCTGATTGACCGTCCGTCCGCGTTCGCCGATCAATCTGGCGTTAGGCAAACCTGTTTCTTCCGAACAACGAACGAGCAGTTCATCGCCCAATTCCAGAATTTCTGCAGCGATCGTTTCAAGCAAAACAGCTTTTTCCTCGCCGCTTTTGTTTCGATAAATTTGAAACGCTTCGTGTGCTAATTCAACGCATTCGGCAATCTCGGCGGAAGCTGCCGTAAAGTATTCAGGCAGCATCATTTCACCGCTTGCGGGATTGACGGCACGAAAGGTTTCGACACCTGTTCCGAAACGGTTTTTTCCAAGAAAATTTAATCCTTTTAAGTTCATTTTTGTTTTACTGTTATTTCAAAAAAAGCCTTTGAGCAAAATCTTTCAGATCACGTCGCCACGTTTGCCATTCGTGATCCGTTCCGGGCGATTCGTAAAAAACGTGTTTGATCTTTGCCTCGTCTAAAGAGTTATGCAGGCGCAAGATTCCGGCACGCATTCTTTCGGGTTCGACCGAGCCGATTCCGATCCACAGCAGATGAACTTTCTTGGCGAAAGCGTCGGGATCGGAAAAAACTCCGTTGTAATCGGTTTTAGGATCGAGTTTGCCGTCGCCGAGAACAAGTTGAGCACCCGCACCGCTGAATCCGCCGATATGTGAAAACAAGTCGAGATTATTCAGCGTGATCTGAAAGGTCTGCATTCCTCCCATCGAGAGTCCAGCCATCGCGCGATTGTCTCTGTCCGAAAGCGTTCGGTAATTTTTGTCGATAAAAGGAATCAATTCCTGTGTGAGATCGGCTTCAAATGTCGAAGCCATCGCCTGCATATTTTTAAGCCTTTCGGCATCATCTTGTTTTCCGGTCAGATTCGGAAGCGGTTGGTTTGGTCGGCGGGCGTAGCCGTAAGCCATAACCACGATCATCGGTTTGCATTTTCCTTCGGCAAGCAGATTATCGAGAATGAAATTGGCACGTCCCTGCCTGATCCAGCCCGTTTCGTCTTCGCCGCCACCGTGTTGCAGATACAGAACCGGAAAGCGTTTCTTGGTGTTTGATTCATAACTCGGCGGCAGATAAACAAGAGCGTGCCGCCAAGTTTCCGTAACTTTTGAGTTATACCAGATTTCACGCACTTGTCCGTGCGGAACGTCTTGAATCGAATAATACGTAGAACCCGGCTCAGGCACTTCGACCGCACTGGCATATCTGCCGCCGCCGAAGAATGATTGACTTCCCGTGTCGCTGACATCCGCACCGTCAACCACAAAGTTGTAATAATGCAGTCCGGGAACCAGCGGCGGCGTGGTAATAGTCCAATAACCGTCCGTCTGTTTTTCCATATCGAGTTTCGGATTGCTCCAGAAATTTACGCGAACTTTGGCGGCATCAGGTGCTTTAACCCGAAGCTGAACTCTGCCTTTGCCATCAACTTTCGGATATTCGGCTCCCCAAACATTGGTCGAAGAAGACTGAAAATCCGCCGTGTCCTGTGCATAAAAAGGACAAGCGAAAACCGCTAAAAATAGAAATGTAAACAGAGTTATACCAAATCGAATCATCTTAAATTCTCCTCATATTTTTTGTTTTCATTAACCCGCAAATTCGTTATTGAATGACCGTAATTTTTGTCATCTTCAAATCTTTGTCGGCTGAACTATTGCCATACCAAATTTCGTATTCACCCGGCATAACCGCCGTTTTTTGTTTGCTTTGGTCGTAAAATTCAAAGGATTTATATGGCAGATCAATCGCCGCCGTATTTGTTTTTCCTGCCGCAACTTTAACTTTTTGAAAACCTCTTAAAGTCTTCAAAGGTCCGTTTTGATCGTTAGTTTTCTTCACGTAAATCTGCATGACTTCAGTTCCGTCACGTTTTCCCGTGTTGGAAACAGGAACGGTTATTTTCAGACTTTCACCGTTCTTTAGCGGGGTTTTGTTGGTTTGAGCATTGCCGATCGAAAAAGTTGTGTAGCTTAAACCGTAGCCGAATTGAAAAAGCGGATCGGACATAAAGCGATACGTTCTGCCTTTCATCGAATAATCTTCAAAATCCGCCAATTGATCGCTGTTTTTGTAGAATGTAACGGGCAGTTTTCCCGAAGGATTGTAATCGCCGAAAAGCACGTCAGCTACGGCTTGCCCGCCTGATTCGCCGCCATACCACGCCTGCAAAATTGCATCGCTGCTTTCCGTTTCGGGTGTCAGAGCGATCGCGGAACCTGAATTATTGACGAAAATTACTTTTTTTCCGGCGGCTTTGAGCGTTTTTAGCAAATTACGTTGAACTTCAGGAAGCTCGATATTCGTGCGGTCGCCGCCTTTGAAACCGGGATATGAAACGGGCATTTCTTCGCCTTCGAGCAAAGAAGAAAGTCCGCCGACGAAAATGACAGTTTCGGTGTCTTTCAGTTTGTTGAGAAGATTCGTGTAATCCACATCAACCTCTTTGCCGAAATCGAATTCCAGATTCGCCTGCCATTTATTGAGTTGGGCATAGCGGATTTCAATTTTATACTTTTTGCCGCGTTCGACTTTGTAAGGCAATCTCGAAGGAAGCGTTCGCCAATTATCATATTTGGTGACAGTTTCACCGTTTACGATCAATTCAAAATGTCCTGTCGCACCTGTTTTGAAAACGATTTCTTCAGTTTCCGTTGCTTCAAACTCGGTTTCGTATTTGGCGGAAAAATTTTCCA